>JAFKFE010000190.1 GCA_017308345.1 Alphaproteobacteria bacterium
TGGCATGGGGCCGCACGCGCTGCTTCTGCTCGGCGATGGCCGCACTTTGGCCATCGCCAATGGCGGTATCGAAACCCATCCCGACTATGGCCGCGCCGAGCTCAACATCGCGACGATGAAGCCGTCCTATGCGCTGGTCGACCGCATCACCGGCGACCTGATCGAAAAGCACGAATTGCCGCCGGCGCTGCATCAGCTCTCGATCCGCCATATGGACCGCGACCAGGCCGGCACCGTCTGGTTCGGCTGCCAGTATCGCGGGCCGGCGACCGACAGCCCGGCGCTCGTCGGACGCGCCGCACGCGGCAAGGAGCTCGAGCTCCTGGAGATGCCGCGCGATGTGCTCTCCGGCTTGCGCAACTACATCGGCTCGGTCGCCGCCAATGCCGCGACAGGCACCGTCGCCGTCACCTCGCCGGAAGGCAATTCGCTGGCCGTGATCGACGCCGCCAGCGGGCGCGTGGTCGCGACCAGGCCGCTGGTGGAGGTCTGCGGCCTTGCGCCTGACGGCGCCGGCTTCCTGGCGACGACCGGCGCCGGCGAGATCGTCGGCGGCGCCGGCGCGACCCGTTCCGAGCCGGACTATGTCTGGGACAACCACGTGCTGCGCATTGTCGCGACGGCGTGATCGGCGCGCCAGAGCAATTCCAGGAAAAGTGTGAGCGGTTTTCCGTCCGGAATTGCGTCGAAACAAAGAGATAGAGCGGCTCGCCGTTTCCGTGAAACGGTGAAACGCTCTAAAAGCAAAGCCGCTTGACATTTCTCCGCCCTGGCCCTTGCGGCGGCGGCCTATGCCGGGCAGAGGGAATTGTGTTTCGATCCAGTTCTTTAACCGGCCAACCGCCTGCATGAAGCTGCCCGTATGAAGTTGCTTGCCATCGACTGCGCCGCCAGTCTCTGCGCCGCCTGCGTCTATGACGCGGGCGCGGGCAAGGAGCTTGGCCGCGAGGTGCGCGATCTCGGCAAAGGCCATGCCGAGCATCTCATGGCCGTCATCGAGACGGCCCTGCGGGCCGGCGGGGTCGGCTACCCCGGCCTCGGCGCAATTGCCGTCTCGATCGGACCCGGCTCCTTCACCGGCCTGCGCGTCGGTGTCTCGACAGCGCGCGGTCTGGCGCTGGCGCTGAAAATTCCGGCAATCGGTGTGACGACGCTGGAAGCCCTGGCGGCGGAGGGAGCGAATGCCTTTCCCGGGCGCGCGGTGCTTGCGGCGCTCGACGCCGGCCGCGAGGAAATCCATGCGGCGCTCTATGATGAAACGTTAGCCAAGACTTACGGACCTTCGGTAGCAACGCTTTCCGAGGCGACGGCTATGGCCATTGCCGCTGGCGCGGTCCTTGCCGGCACCGCCGCGCCGCGGATTGCCGAGGCGGCCGGGCGTGCCTTCGATACCGGTCCGGTCGCGGCCACCGCCGACATTGCGACCTATGCCAGGCTGGCCTCGGCCAAGGAGCCGGGCGAAAAGCCGAAGCCGCTCTATCTGCGCGGCGCCGACGCCAAGCCGCAGGCGGGCTTCATTCTGCCAAGGCAGGACAAGGGAAACGAGCCCTGATGCGCATACCGTTCTTTAAGCCGCGCCGCCGGGACTATGCCCTGGAACCGCTGACGGTAGGCGACTCCGCCGCCGTCGCGGTGCTGCATCGCGAGGATTTCGTGCGGCCCTGGACCGATGGCGAATTCGCCGCGCTCCTCGAACAGGAGACGGTGTTCGGCTATGCGGCGCGGGAAACCGGCCAGGGCGCCAAGCCTCCGGTCGGCTTCGTGCTGGCCAGGCTCGCGGCCGGCGAGGGTGAGATCCTGACCGTGGCTGTCGCCCGCGCGCATCGCCGCCAGGGGCTCGGCTGGCAGTTGATGGACGCGGTGCTGCGCGAACTTCATGCGCAGCGCGCCGAAGCGCTTTTCCTCGAAGTCGACGAGACCAATGCGCCGGCGATCGGGCTGTACCGCAGGCTCGGCTTCCACCAGGTCGGCCACAGGCCGAACTATTATCGCTCGACCGAGCACGGTCCGACCGGCGCGCTTGTCATGCGCCGCGATCTTCGCTAGCCACAGTCCGGTTAGGGCATGATCCCGAAAAGCGGGAGCCGGTTTCCGGACGAAGATCATGCTCCAACGAAGAGTTAGATCGTGATGGCGATTCAACGAAACGCAATCACGATCTAGGGCCGGAGCGAATGATCAAGAAGTTGAGGGTTTTCCGGGCGCTCGGCTATGTCGTCGTCTGTTCACTGGTGCTGGTGCCGCTGCAGATCCTGTCGATGAAGACGGGGCTCTGGCCCGAAACCTTCATCCTGAAGATCTGGCACAGCATGATCCTGCGGGCGCTCGGGCTTCGGGTGCATGTCAAGGGCGCGCTGGCCAGGGAGCGTCCTCTGCTGGTGGCCGCCAACCACATCTCCTGGACCGACATCATGGTGCTCGGCTCCTTTGCCGATGTGAAATTCATCGCCAGGGCCGACATGGAGGGCTGGCCGCTGATCGGCATGTTGTCCAAGCTGCAGCGCACCGTCTTCATCGAGCGCGAGCGCAAGCGCACCTCCGGCGACCAGGCAAGCGAGATCGCCAGGCGCATGGCCAAGGGCGATGCCATGGTGCTGTTCGCCGAGGGCTCGACCGGCGACGGCAACCTCATGCTGCCGTTCAAGAGCACCTTGTTCGGCGCTGCATCCATTGCGATTTCGGAAGGCGCCACGGAACAGGTCTTCATCCAGCCCGTGGCGATCGCCTATACGCGGTTGCACGGTATGCCGATGGGCCGGCGCCACCGCCCGATGGTCTCCTGGATCGGCGACCAGGATCTGATGCCGCATCTCAAGGGCCTGCTTGCCGAGGGCGCGATCGATGCCGAGGTGCATTTCGGCGAGCCGGTGCCGTTCTCCAGGGGCTCGAACCGCAAGGAAACGGCAAGGCTGATGGAAGCCAAGGTGCGCGAGATGATGCAGGCCGTCCTCGCCGACCCGGCTGGCTCGATTCCGGGAAAGGTCTGACCCGGTTTTCGGTCCGGTCCTGCGTCAGGACCGAAAAAAGGGGCGGCTCGGCGTTTCCGTAAAGCGGCGGACCGCTCCAAGCGGCGCCAAGGCACCAGATTCGTCTGTTTTTTGTCACGGAAAGGCGTTAGAAGCCGCCCGATGGAATTGAACACGATTGAAAGCCACGGCATCGGCGCTGCCGCCGAGCGCTCGGCCGGCACTGACCGCACGGCGAAAAAGGTCTTCGTCAAGACCTATGGTTGCCAGATGAATGTCTACGATTCCCAGCGTATGACAGATGCGCTGGCCGCTGACGGCTATGTCGCCACCGACGCCGTCGAGGACGCCGATCTGGTGCTGCTCAACACCTGCCACATCCGTGAAAAGGCGGCGGAGAAGGTCTATTCCGAGCTTGGCCGCATTCGCGACATGAAGGCCGAACGCGCCGAAGCCGGCCGCGAGCTTCTGATCGGCGTTGCCGGCTGCGTGGCGCAGGCCGAAGGCGCCGAAATCATCCGCCGCGCCCCGGCTGTCGATCTGGTCATCGGCCCGCAGACCTACCACCGGCTGCCCGATGTGCTGGCCAGGGTGCGTGGCGGCGAAAAGATCGTCGAGACCGAATACGCCATCGAGGACAAGTTCGAGCATCTGCCGCAGCCCAAGCGCGCCGAGCTTGCCAGGCGCGGCGTGACCGCTTTCCTGACGGTGCAGGAAGGCTGCGACAAGTTCTGCACCTTCTGCGTGGTGCCCTATACGCGCGGCTCCGAAGTTTCGCGTCCGGTGGCGCAGATCGTCGCCGAGGCCGAGCGCCTGGCTGATGCCGGCGTGCGCGAGGTGACGCTGCTCGGCCAGAACGTCAACGCCTGGCACGGTGTCGGCGAGCATGGCGAGGAATGGGGTCTCGGGCGCCTGCTGTTCCGGCTGGCGCAAATCCCCGGCTTGGCGCGGTTGCGCTACACCACGAGCCATCCGCGCGACATGGACGACGAACTGATCGCCGCGCATCGCGACCTGCCGGCGCTGATGCCCTATCTGCATCTGCCGGTGCAGTCCGGCTCGGACCGCGTCCTCAAGGCGATGAACCGGCGCCATACGGCGCGCGACTATCTGGCGCTCATCGAGCGCATCCGTTCCGCGCGAACCGACATCGCCATGTCCGGCGACTTCATCGTCGGCTTCCCAGGCGAGACGGAGGCGGATTTCGAAGCGACGCTGAAGCTGGTGCGCGAGGTGGGTTACGCCTCGGCCTTCACCTTCAAATATTCGCCGCGTCCCGGCACGCCCGGCGCCGAGATGGATGGCCATCTCGCCGAGGCGGTGAAGGACGAGCGGCTGCAGCGCCTGCAGGCGCTGATCAATGAGCAGCAGCGGGATTTCATCGCCAGCCTCGTCGGCCGCACCGTCAGCACGCTGATAGAGAAGCCCGGCCGCCGCCCCGGCCAGATTGTCGGCCGCTCGCCATGGCTGAATCCGGTTATTGTTGACGACAAGGCCGGTGGAATCGGTGACATTATTGATGTGCGAATCACGAAGACAGGCCCCAACAGCCTGTTCGCCGAACTGGCCTGACGGGCCTCGGCAGATGAGGAGAGACGGTTGAGCGCTGCCGAACTGAAGAATCCGCCCCAGAACCAGGCGTCCGGGGCTTCCGACATGGCGCACATCGTACTGACCTTCGACAACAACAAGCTTGCCAGCGCCCTTTACGGTCAGTTCGACGAGAATTTGGCCCGCCTCGAGCAGAAGCTCGGCGTGGATATCCGCTCGCGCGGCAACCAGCTTGCGATCAAGGGCTCGGCTTCCGCCGCCGAACAGGCGCGCCGCGCGCTGGATACGCTCTACGGCATCCTGCAAAAGGGCGTCGACATCGGCCAGTCGGATGTCGACGGGGCCGTGCGCATGGCGATCGCCGCCGACGACCAGTTGACGCTGCCCACCATGGAGCGCAAGGGCAAGGTGTCGGCCGCCCAGATATCGACGCGCAAGAAGACGATCTACGCCCGTTCGCTCACCCAGGACGCCTATATGCGGGCGCTCGAGCGCTCGGAAATGGTCTTCGGCATCGGCCCGGCCGGCACCGGCAAGACCTATCTGGCGGTGGCCCATGCGGCCATGCTGCTCGAACGCGGGATGGTCGAGCGCATCATTCTGTCACGTCCGGCCGTCGAGGCCGGCGAGCGGCTGGGCTTCCTGCCCGGCGACATGAAGGAGAAGGTGGACCCCTATCTGCGGCCCCTCTATGACGCGCTCTACGACATGATGCCAGCCGACAAGGTCGAGCGGGCGATCGCGGCAGAGGTCATCGAAATCGCGCCGCTCGCCTTCATGCGCGGCCGCACGCTGGCGCATGCGGCGGTGATCCTCGACGAGGCGCAGAACACCACGCAGATGCAGATGAAGATGTTCCTGACCCGTCTCGGCGAGAACTCGCGCATGATCGTCACCGGCGATCCGACCCAGATCGACCTGCCGCCCAACACCAAGTCGGGCCTGGTCGAGGCGCTGCGCATCCTTGACGGCGTCCCCGGCATCGTCACCGTCCGCTTCAACGAAGGCGACGTGGTGCGCCACCCGCTGGTCGCCGAGATCGTCAAGGCCTATGACCGCGACGGCAAGCTGGCGCGAGGCCTCGGCGCCGAAAGCTGATCAAAAAGCTACATGGCTGAAAATCCAGCACCTAGCGGCGAGACGCCGGTCGATATCGATATTTTCGTCGAGGCCGGCGCCTGGCCCGGGGAGGCCGAGCTGACGCGTCTCGTCGATCGCGCCGTTGCAGCCGCCTTTGCCGAAACCGGCGTCGGCGGCGCCTCCGAGCTCAGCGTCGTGTTTTCCGACGATGCCCATATCCGGACGTTGAATGCCGAGTGGCGCGGCAAGGACAAGCCCACCAACGTCTTGTCTTTTCCGGCTTTTCCGTTTCCGAAAGGCGGCCCGCTGCCGCCGATGCTGGGCGATATCGTGCTGGCTTCCGAGACGGTGGCGCGCGAGGCCGCGCTGGAAGACAAGCCGGTTGCGAACCATATCACCCATCTCGTCATCCATGGCCTGCTGCATCTCCTGGGCCATGATCACGAGACCGACGCCGAAGCAGAGGAGATGGAAGCGATCGAGCGCGCCGCGCTTGCGAGGCTTGCCATTCCCGATCCCTACGCGTAACAAAAAAGCTCAATTGACCCGATGGCGATGAACGACACACCAGAAACTGCCGCCCGCCCGGACGCCGGCAGTGCTGCCAAGTCTTCCGAAAAGACGGAAGAAGGCTCCAGTCCGAGTATTCCCACCGGCAGCGCGGCCGCGGAGGCGACGCATGCCGGTCCTTCCCTCTTCGAGCGCGTGCTCGGCTTGTTCCGGCACCGCAACGGCACCAGCCTGCGCGAGGAGATCGCCGGCGCGCTTGCCGAGACGACGACCGATGCCGGCGCCTTCTCGCCCGGCGAGCGCGCAATGCTCAACAACATCCTGCGCCTGCGCGAAGTGCGCGTCGAGGACGTCATGGTGCCGCGCGCCGATATCGAGGCCGTCGAGATCAACACGACCCTTGGCGACCTGCTCGGCCTTTTCGAGCAATCCGGCCATTCGCGCATGCCGGTCTATTCCGAGACGCTCGACGATCCGCGCGGCATGGTCCACATCCGCGACGTGCTCGCCCACATCACCAAGGTCGCCCGCGTCAAGAAGGGCCGCGCGAGCCGCAAGGCGCCGGCCACGACCGCGCTCGACCTCGCGCAGGTGGATCTCGCGCGCACCATCGGCGATCTCAGTCTGATCCGCCAGGTGCTGTTCGTGCCGCCTTCGATGCTGGCCTCCGACCTGATGGGGCGCATGCAGACGACGCGCACGCAGATGGCGCTGGTCATCGACGAATATGGCGGCACCGACGGCCTCGCCTCGCTGGAAGACATCGTCGAGATGGTGGTCGGCGACATCGAGGACGAGCACGACGACGACGAGCCGATGATCACCAAGACCGGCGACGGCGTGTTCGTGGTCGACGGCAAGGCCGAGATCGACGAGGTCGCCAAGATGATCGGCGAGGATTTCACCGCCGGCGAGCATGGCGAATATGTCGACACCATCGGCGGCATGATCTTCAACACGCTGGGGCGCGTCCCGGCTCGCGGCGAGGTCGTGCAGGCCATCCCGGGCTTCGAGTTCCACGTGCTCGACGCCGACCCGCGCCGCGTCAAGCGCGTGCGCATCGTGCAGAGCCAGAAGGGTCAGCGCCGCCGCGCTGCCCGCGCCGAGCAGGCCTGACATCGTCCCGGCATGCCGACCGGCGATCCGTTCAAGCACGCGGTTCTGGGCTCGGGCGTCTTCTACCGGGATCCGCGCGCGGCTTTGGCCTTTCTGCAGGCGGCCTTCGGTTTCGAGCCGAGCATGCTGGTGAGCGACGCCGACGGACGGCTCGTCCATGCCGAAATGCGCTTCGGCGACGGCTATATCGTCGTCGATTCAGAATGGGCCGATCATGTCGCCAGTCCCGCCTCCGTCGGCGGCAGGAACACGCAGTCCGTCTATGTCCGTCTGCGGCAAGATCTTGATGCGCATTGCGAAAAGGCGCGTGCGGCGGGCGCGGAAATTCTCGAGGAGCCGGCGGATCATTTCTACGGCGAGCGCCAATATCGCGCCCGCGACCCCGAAGGCCATGTCTGGACATTCACCCGGACCGTGCGCGTTGTCTCGAAGGACGAGGCCGAGCGACTGAGCGGCCTGCGGATCGAGGGCTGGCACAGATAGCGCCATCGTGTATCAGCCCGCGCTTATCCGGTTTGGATCGGGCACCGCGGCCTGTTAAACCTCTAGCTGCCTGATTCGCGCGACTTGGGAAGCTTGATGCAGCGCTTTGCCGGCCGGATAATTCTGCTGTGGGGGTGGCGGCGGGCGCTGGTGGCCTTTGCCGCCGGGGCGCTGGCGGTGCTTGCCCAGGCGCCGTACGATTTCTTCGCCGTCTGCTTCGTTTCGTTCCCGGTCCTGGTCTGGCTGCTCGATGGCGCCACGGGCGAGGCGTCGGACGGCTGGTTCAGGCGCCTGAGACCGGCCTTCGCCGTCGGCTGGTGGTTCGGCTTCGGCTATTTCCTCGCCGGTCTCTGGTGGATAGGCCAGGCCTT
>JAFKFE010000191.1 GCA_017308345.1 Alphaproteobacteria bacterium
GATCAAGCTGCTCAACGACCGGTCGACCTCGATCCGCCAGGCCGTCGACGACGTGCAGTTCACGCTGCTGTTGACCATCGCCCTGGTGGTGATGGTGATCTTCGTGTTCCTGCGCCGTGTGACGGCGACGATCATTCCGGCGGTGGCGGTGCCGATCTCACTGATCGCCACGCTTGGCGCGATGTTCCTGTTCGGCTTTTCCATCGACAACATCTCGCTGATGGGCCTGACTTTAGCCGTCGGCCTCGTCGTCGACGACGCCATCGTGATGCTGGAAAACATCTTCCGCCACATGGAAGAGGACGGGCTGTCGGCCTTCGACGCCTCGCTGAAGGGCGCGCGCGAGATCGGCTTCACCATCATCTCGATTTCGATCTCGCTGGTGGCGGTGTTCATCCCGGTGCTTCTGATGGGCGGCGTGATCGGGCGCATCTTCAACGAATTCGCCGTCGTGGTGACGGTCGCCATCCTGGCCTCCATGTTCGTGTCGCTGACGCTGACGCCGATGCTCTGCTCGCGCCTGCTGTCGGTGAGCAAGTCCGATCGCGAGAAACATGCGCCCGGCCACAAGCCCGATCTCATCACGCGGGGCTATGACTCGATCCTGGGTTTCTGCCTGCGGCACACCTTCCTGGTGTTCCTCGTCTTCGCCGGCACCGCGGCGGCGTCGGTATGGCTTATCCAGGTTTCGCCGAAGGGCTTCTTCCCGCAAGAAGACATCAGCCAGATCTCGGTGACCACGCTCGCGCGCCAGGACATTTCCTTCGACGCCATGGTCAAGCTGCAGGGGCAGGTTGCCGACGTGTTCTCGCATTCTCCCTATGTGACGCATGTCGCCTGGTCGGTGGGCGGCAGCCAGAGCGCGCTCAATCAAGGCCGGCTCTATGTTCAGTTGAAGGACAAGAGCCAACGGCCCGACATCGATAAGGTGCAGGCCGATCTGAGGAAGCAACTGTCGAACGTGGCTGGCATCGAGACCTACATGCAGCCGGTGCAGAATCTCAGGCTGGGCTCGCGGCAGTCCGCGAGCGCCTATCAGCTCGTGGTGCAGGGCCTTGATACCGGCCAGACCGACATCTGGGCGCAGAAGCTGAACGACGCGATGGCGGCCGACCACACGACCTTCACCGACGTCACCACCGATCTGCAGAACAACGCCCTGCAGGCTTCCCTGGTGATCGACCGCGACAAGGCCGCCCAGCTCGGCATCGATACCGACACGCTGCGCACGGCTCTTTATGGCGGCTTCGGCACGGATCAGGTTTCGACGATCTTCGGCTCGGCCGACAGTTACGCGGTCATCACCGAGCTCGACCCCAAGATTGAATGGTCGCCGGAGCACATGCTCGCCATACAGATGCGGACGGCGAGCGGCAGCCTGGTGCCGCTGGGCGCATTCGCGCATGTCGAGCGTACAGCCGGCGCGCTGACGGTCAATCAGCTCGGCCAGCTTCCGGCGGTAACGATCTCCTACAATCTGCCGCAGGGCGTATCGCTGGGCGACACGGTCACCCGCATCGACCAACTCAAGGACCAGATCGGCATGCCGGCGACGATCTCCACGACCTTCGCCGGCACCGCCAAGACCTTCCAGGATTCGCTTGCCAACCAGGGCCTGCTGATCGGCGGCGCCATCCTGACGATCTATATCGTGCTCGGCATGCTCTATGAGAGCTTCATTCACCCGCTCACCATCCTCACCGGCCTGCCGTCGGCGGTGCTGGGCGCGGTGGTGGCGTTGCGCTTGGCCGGCATGGATCTCTCGGTGATCGCGGTGATCGGCATCCTGATGCTGATCGGCATCGTCAAGAAGAACGGCATCATGATGGTCGACGTCGCGCTGGAGCTCAGGCGACAGGGCATGTCGGCGAAGGAGTCCATCCACAAGGCCTGCCTGATGCGTTTCCGGCCGATCATGATGACGACGCTTGCCGCGCTGATGGGCACGTTCCCGATCGCGCTCGGCACCGGCGCGAGTGCCGAGCTGCGCCAGCCGCTCGGCGTCGCGGTGGTCGGCGGCCTGCTCGCCTCGCAGGCGCTGACGCTGTTCGTGACGCCGGTGATCTACGTCTATTTCGAGAATTTCTCGGGCTGGCTGCTCGGCTTCTCATCGAAGAAGAGCCAACCCGCGCTGCATGTGGTGGACAGCGGCGAGCAACGCTCGCTGTTCGACACCAACGACGATATCCCGCAAAAGACCGCCGCCGAGTAGGCGGCGGCCCTGGCCCAAGCCGTCATGCTTGCGGCGCGGTGCGGGCGATCGTAACGTCGTGCCATGTCCCACGATCATGATCACGACAACGAGCTCGATCCGTTCGCGGCGCGCGTGCGCGCGCTGGAGACCATCCTCACCCAGAAGGGCCTGATCGACCCCGCGGCGATCGACGTCATCGTCGACACCTATGAGACGAAGATCGGTCCACGCAACGGCGCCAGGGTGGTGGCGAAGGCCTGGAGCGATCCGGCCTATGCCGAATGGCTCAAGCGCGACGCGACGGCTGCGATCGAATCGCTTTCCTATACCGGGCGCCAGGGCGAGCACATGCAGGCCGTGTTCAACACCGAGGATACGCATAACCTCGTCGTCTGCACGCTCTGCTCCTGCTATCCGTGGTCGGTGCTCGGCCTGCCGCCGGTCTGGTACAAGGCGCCGCCTTACCGTTCGCGCGCGGTGATCGATCCGCGCGGCGTGCTCGAGGAATTCGGGCTGACGCTGCCGGGGACCAAGAAGATCCGCGTCTGGGATTCGACCGCAGAGCTTCGCTATCTCGTGGTGCCGATGCGTCCCAAGGGAACGGAAGGCTGGAGCGAGGAGCAACTCGCTGGGCTGGTCAGCCGCGATGCGATGATCGGCACGGCAGTCGCGAAGGAACCCGCATGAACGGACCGCAGGATCTCGGCGGGCAGATGGGTTTCGGGCCGGTCGCGCCCGAGACGGACGAGCCTTATTTCCACGCCGCCTGGGAAAGGCGGGCGCTTGGCGTCACACTCACCGCCGGCGCCATGGGCGCCTGGACCATCGACGAGAGCCGGCATGCGCGGGAATCGCTGCATCCCGCCGATTATTATTCGTCGAGCTACTACCAGATCTGGATCAAGGCGCTGGAGGTGCTGCTGAAGCGCCATGGTTTCGTTACCGAGCGCGACCTCGTGGCCGGCAAGGCGGTCGATCCTGCCGCGACGCCGAAAAGGGTGCTGAAGGCGGCGGATGTGCCGGCCGTGCTTGCCAAGGGCGGGCCGTGCGACCGTCCCGTCGCCACGCCGGCGCGGTTTCGAGCGGGCGACCGCGTGCGGACGAAGAACTTCAATCCGACCGGCCATACGCGTCTGCCGCGCTACGCGCGCGGCAGGAACGGGACGGTCGAGGCCGTGCGCGACGGCTTCGTTTTTCCCGACAGCAATGCGCATGGGCGAGGCGAGAACCCGCAATGGGTCTATACGGTGGTGTTCGACGGCGTCGAAATCTGGGGCGAGGGCGCCGATCCGACGCTCAGCGTCTCGATCGACGCCTGGGAGAGCTATCTTGAGCCGGCATGACGGCGCATTGCCTGCGGGCTTCGACGAGCCGGTCTTCGCCGAGCCTTGGCAGGCCGAAGCTTTTGCCCTGACGGTGGCGCTGCACGACAAAGGCCTGTTTTCGTGGAGCGAGTGGGCGGATGCCCTGTCCGCCGAAGTTAAGCGGCCGGGCGCCGCGAGCGACGGGCACGATTATTACGAACATTGGCTGGCGGCGCTGGAAAAGCTGCTGTCTTCAAAGGGCATTGCCGGCAAAGGCGAAGTCGATGCGCTTGCGGCCGCCTGGGAACGCGCCGCGCATGCGACGCCGCATGGCAAGCCGATCCTGCTGGAGAACGATCCGGGCGCAGGCAGATAGCCAACTCATATGTTCCCTTTACGTTCTTATTCGCGCCTGATAGCGTGAGCCGTTGGAGGCGCTTCATGCGTGGCCGATGACGTTGACATGATGGCGGCTGTCTTGTCTTTCCCTTGCGAATCCGGTCTCTCGCGCTGATGGAATTCTCTCCCCAACAGGATGAGGCTTTGAAAGCGGTCGGGCGCTGGCTCAAGGAGGGCCGGCCGCAGGTCTTTCGCCTGTTCGGCTATGCCGGCACCGGCAAGACGACGCTGGCACGCTATTTCGCCGAGCATGTCGACGGGCAGGTGCAGTTCGCCGCCTTCACCGGCAAGGCGGCGCAGGTGCTGCGCTCGAAAGGCGCGACCAACGCCCGCACCATCCATTCGCTGATCTACAGGCCGAAGGGCGAGGAATCGGTCGAGGACGAGGTGACCGGCAAGACCTCGATGTCGCCTACCTTTTCGCTCAACCGGCAAAGCCCGATTTCGCGCGCCAAGCTCGTCGTCATCGACGAATGCTCGATGGTCGACGAGCAGCTCGGCCGCGACCTGATGAGTTTTGGCACGCCGATCCTGGTGCTTGGCGACCCGGCGCAGTTGCCGCCGATCTCCGGCGGCGGCTTCTTCACCGAACACGAGCCGGACGTGCTGTTGACGGAGATCCACCGCCAGGCGCGCGACAATCCCATTATCCGGCTGGCGCTCGATGTGCGCGAGGGCCGCGAATTCATGCATGGCGACTACGGCACGGCGCAGGTGATCGGCAGGGACGGCGTCAACCAGGAGTTGGTGCTCAAGGCCGACCAGGTGCTGGTCGGCACAAACCGCACGCGCCGGCGCTATAATCAAAGGCTGCGCGAGCTGAAGGGGTTCAATGCCGACTTCCCGCAAGCCGGCGACAAGCTGGTCTGCCTGCGCAACGATCCGGCCAAGGGGTTGCTCAACGGTTCGCTATGGAAGGTGATGACGTCGTCGCGCGAGACGGTGAAGCCTGGCATCAACCTTCTGGTCTCGCCGGAAGAGGACGATCCCGACCGCGGCGTCGCCAAGATCAAGCTGCTCAAGGCGGCGTTCGAGGATCCGGACGCCGAGATCCCCTGGCAGCAGAAGAAGCGCTTCGACGATTTCGACTATGGCTATGCGCTGACCGTGCACAAGGCGCAGGGCTCGCAGTGGAACGACGTCGTGCTGTTCGACGAGAGCTGGGCCTTCAAGGAAACTCGGCAGCGCTGGCTCTATACCGCCATCACCCGCGCCGCCGAGCGGCTGACGGTCGTGCGGTAGCGCCCGCGGGGATCAGACAGGCCTTGCACCGAGCCACTGCCAGGCGGCTTCCTCATCGTCGACATCGAAGCGTCTGAGTTCGAAAGGCAGCGCCTTGGGGAAGACGCCGGCGACGAGCGATGCCCAACCCGGTTCGCCGACGACGGCGCAGCGGGCGACATGTTCCATCGCGTCGGCTACGCCCTGCCGGAGCGTGTCCTGCGAGATATTGGCCCAGTCCACGCTTTCTTCGTCGGTCAGTCGGACCAGCACGTCGACCCTCGGATGCAGCGCGTAGGCCGCCTCGAGCAAGCCGAACAGGTTTTCCGCATCGGCCGGCGAGACATCGCCGACGACGTCGATGGCGAAAAGCGCGTCGCGACTGGTTTCGATGCGGCGGATCGCCGGCATGGCCTCAAGGAAATTCACTGGCAAATCCTTGCGTTAGAGCAGCTTCGGGAAGAGTACAAAGCAGTTTTCCATCTTGAATTGCGTTAAATCAAAGAGCTTTAGCCTCCGTCTATCCCCTGGAACACGCGAAACCCTCTATCTGTTCCCGCCAAAGGCGGTATAGATGCCCGCCGATCCACTGGACCCAGCTCATGCCCGCCAAGCTCTCGGTCAATCTCAACGCTGTCGCCATGCTGCGCAACCGCCGCGACCTGCCATGGCCGAGCGTCACCGGACTTGGCCGCATCGCGCTTGCCGCCGGCGCGCACGGTCTGACGGTGCACCCCAGGCCCGACGAGCGGCACACCCGGCATTCCGACCTGCCGGAGATCAGGGCGCTGATCGACGACGAGTTCCCGAAGGCGGAATTCAACATCGAGGGCTATCCGACCGAGGACTTCCTGGCGCTTGTCGAGAAGAATCAGCCCGAACAGGTGACGCTCGTCCCGGACGACCCGGCGCAGGCTACCTCCGACCATGGCTGGGACTTCGTTGCCCAGGCGGCGTTCCTGACGCCGATCGTCAAACGGTTGAAGAAAGGCGGGTTCCGCGTGTCGCTGTTCTCCGACGCGGATCCCGCGGGCGTGAAGGCGGCTCGCGATACCGGCGCTGACCGCATCGAACTCTATACCGGCCCCTATGGCGGCTTTCATTCCGATTCCGCGGAAGCCGCGAAAGAATTGGAAAGATTGGGAAAAACCGCGGATGCCGCATTCGCGGCCGGATTGGGCGTCAATGCCGGCCATGATCTGACCGTGAAGAACCTGCCGGCGTTGGCCAGGCGCATTCCGGCATTGGCCGAAGTATCGATCGGTCATGGGTTGACAGCGGATGCTCTGGAGTATGGCATGGCTGGCACGGTTGGGCGGTTCCTGAAGGCATGCGGATGGTAGGGCGCGTTGCATAGTTTCGGCAGTCTTGATTCGCCCCGCGCGTTGCGGCGGCTTCGGAGCGTGACGAATCCAGAAAAGTGGGGCTCATGGTGCTAGCCAACACCGGCGAAACGGAATCCGTCGAACGCTCGAGCCATGAGACCGAGCGGCAGCACAGCACCAAGGTCCTCATGCTTGGCGCGCTCGGTGTGGTCTATGGCGATATCGGCACGAGTCCGATCTACGCCTTCCGCGAGGCGCTGCACGCATCATCGAACTCGGTTGCCCGCCATGATGTGCTGTGCGTTCTGTCGCTGATCGTCTGGGCGCTCACCATCATCGTCACGATCAAATATGTCGCTTTCGTGCTCAGGGCCGACAACAAGGGCGAGGGCGGCACACTGTCGCTGATGGCGCTGGCGCGCAGCGCCTATCCGCCGGGCTCACGTCTCATCCTGGTGATCGGCCTTTGCGGCGCGGCACTGTTCTTCGGCGATTCGATCATCACCCCGGCGATCTCGGTGCTGTCGGCGGTTGAAGGCCTGGAAGTCGTCACGCCCGCGCTCGATGCCCTTGTGGTTCCGATCACGCTGGTCATCCTGGCGGTGCTCTTCGCCGTGCAGCGCTTCGGGACAGGCAAGGTGGCGGCGGTATTCGGGCCGGTGACGGCGACATGGTTCGTGGCGATCGGCGCGGCCGGTCTCTACCACATCGTCGACGATCCATCCGTTTTCCTGGCGATCAATCCGTATTACGCGGTCTATTATCTGGCCACCACGCCAACCGGGGCTTTCGTCACCGTCGGCGCCGTTTTCCTGGCGGTTACCGGCGCCGAGGCGCTTTATGTCGACCTCGGCCATTTCGGGCGCAAGCCGAGCGTGATGGCCTGGTTCTCGATCGTTTTCCCTTGCCTGCTCTTGAACTATTTCGGGCAAGGCGCCTTCGTGCTCTCGCATGGCGGCAAGCCCACCAACCCGTTCTTCCAGATGCTGCCCGAATGGGCGCTGATGCCGATGGTCGGCCTGGCGACGGCGGCGACGGTCATCGCCAGCCAGGCCGTCATTTCCGGCGCCTTCTCGCTGACGAGGCAGGCCGTGCAGCTCAACCTTCTGCCCCGCATCGAGGTGCAGCACACATCCGAGATGCAGAGCGGCCAGATCTATATGCCCAGGGTCAATCTCCTGGTCGCGCTCGGCGTGATGCTGCTGGTTGTCGGCTTCGGCAGTTCGAGCGCGCTTGCCTCGGCCTACGGCATTTCGGTCACCGGCGAGATGCTGATGACGACAATCCTGTTGTTCGTCGTCATGCGCTGGCTCTGGAAATGGCAGTTGGGGCTCGCCTTGGCGCTTGTGCTGCTGTTCGGCGTCATCGATCTCGGCTTCTTCTCGGCCAACGTCGTCAAGATCGTCGAGGGCGGCTGGGTGTCGATCACTGTCGCTTCCATGATGGGGCTGATCATGTGGACCTGGATCCGCGGCAGCCGCTATTTGTTCGACAAGACGCGCCGCAACGAGATCCCGCTCGATTTCCTGGCGGCGAACCTGTTGAAGAAGAAGCCGCAGCTCGTGTCTGGCACGGCCGTGTTCCTGACCAGCGATCCGCTGAGCGCGCCGACCGCGCTGATGCACAGCCTCAAG
>JAFKFE010000192.1 GCA_017308345.1 Alphaproteobacteria bacterium
GGGTTTTCCGCGATCTGGCGCTGCGCCTCATACTGCTCGCGTACGACGGCGGCCGCGGCCGACGTCTTGCGGCTCAGCACGTCGAGCGCGGCCTGCATGATGGCGACGCGCGCCTGAGCAACTTCCCGGTCTATCGTCGTGTCGCGCTCGAAATTGAGCCAGCGCAGCAGCGGCCTCAGGCTCATGCCCTGCAGCACCAGCGTGCCGAGGACGACCGCGAAGGCGGCAAGCACGATAGGATCGCGGCCGGGGAAATTGGCCGGCAAGGCAATGGCCACCACCAGCGTCACCAGCCCGCGCATGCCGCACCAGCCGACGAGCACGGCGCCGCGGAACGTCGGCGCGTCCCGCCTTCTGTCTTCGCCGTCGAGGCGGGCGAACCATCGCATGACGGCGACGTAGCTCGCCACCCAGACGAGGCGCGCCACGATGACGACGGCCAGCACGGTCGCGGCGAAGAGAAATGCCTGTCCTTGCCCGTCGCCGGAGAGCCGGCCCACGATCGACCGCGCCTGCAGGCCCATCAGCACGAAAGCCAGCACGTTGAGCACGAACACCGCCGACTCCCAGACCGAATAGGTGCTGACGCGTCGTCTTGCCGAAATGTGGCGAGGCGCCGTGCGCGCTATGGTCATCGCATAGACGACAATGGTGATGATGGCGGAAAGGCCGATCCTGTCCGCGATGATCCAGACGGCGAAAGTTCCGGCGAACTGCACCACCGTGCTGCTTGCCGCATCCTCGATGCGGGTGAGGGTCAACAGCGAGACGCGTCCAAACAGATAGCCCGCGACAAGGCTGCCGACCGTCGACAAAAGGATCACCGGCACGGCGTCCCTGAGCACCAGCGCGCCGACGGCGGCCGAGACCGATATGCGGTAGATCAGCAGGGCCGTGCCGTCGTTGAGCAGGCTCTCGCCCTGCAGGATGGCGGTGATGCGGTGCGGCACCTTGAACTGGCTGAGCACCGCGCTTGCCGCGACCGCGTCCGGCGGCGCGACGATGGCGCCGAGCGCGATCGCCGCCGCGATCGGCAGACCCGCCATCTTCCAGCCGACAAAGGCGACCACCACGGTGGTGAAGACGACGGCGCCGAGCGCCAGGAGCACCAGCGACAGCCGATAGCGCTTAAGGTCGCGCAACGACGTATCGTAGGCGGCATCGAGGAGCACAGGCGCGATGAACAGCGCAAGCGCCAGTTCCGGGTCGATCTCGATCACCGGCGCGCCCGGCACGAAGGCGATCCCGACGCCGGCAAGCGCCAGCAGCGATGGATAGGGGAGCTCGAGCTGACGCGACAGCGCCGTCAGCGCGACCGCGATCAACAGCAGGACAAGGGTGAGTTCGAACAGCGCCATGGCCTATCGTAGCGGCGAGGCGCGAAAGTTGGCAGTACCCTGGGACAGGATACTTCGATTTATCGGCAAGCCGCGGCGGGCCGAACGCGCAGCCTATCTTGGTGATTGCCGCCTGTTCTTCGCCCGCCTTATCGACCCCATCAAGGCCATGGCCTAATGCAGAACCAGCATGTCGCCCGACGAGAAGGAGATGTCCGCCTTGTCGCCGACGACCGGTGGCGGCGTCGTCGAATTGTTGAAGGTGTCGAGCGACACCGTGTTGCCGCCGATGCCGACGCGCACGCGGATGACCGAGCCGAGAAAATGCACTTCGGCGATCTCTCCCGACAGGCTGGTGTCGTGACCGGGCTGGCGCGCCAGCGAAATCGCTTCCGGCCGCAGCGCCAGCGACAGCGTATCGCCGGACTTCGAGCCGTTGAGCTTGCCCTTGAGCGAGACCTCCTGGGTGTCGACCTGCACCTTGCCCGTGGAAGCGTCGGTCACCTTGCCCTCCAGCACGTTGAGCGTGCCGACGAAATTGGCGACGAACTTGGTTGCCGGCCGGTTGTAGATCTCGAATGGAGTGCCGACCTGTTCGGCCTTGCCGCCATACATCACCGCGATGCGGTCGGAGATGGACAGCGCCTCTTCCTGGTCATGCGTGACGAAGATGGTGGTGATGCCGAGCTTCTTCTGGATCGAGCGGATCTCCTCGCGCAGCGACACGCGCACCTTGGCGTCGAGCGCCGACAGCGGCTCGTCGAGCAGCAAGAGCTTCGGCTTCGGCGCGATGGCTCGCGCCAACGCGATGCGCTGCTGCTGGCCGCCGGAAAGCTGGTAGGGATAGCGGTCGGCCATCTGCGGCAGCTTGATCATATCGAGCATCTCGGCGACGCGCCTGTCCGCATCCGCCTTGGCCATACCGCCCACCTTCAGCCCGAAGGCGATGTTCTGCGCCACCGTCAGGTTCGGGAACAGCGCATAGGCCTGGAACACCATGCCGACATTGCGCTGGTTGGGCTTCAGCCTGGTGATGTCCTTGCCGCCGACGACGATCTTGCCGGCCGATGGCTCCTCGAAGCCGGCGACCATGCGCAGCACCGTCGTCTTGCCGCAACCGGACGGGCCGAGGAAGGAGACGAACTCGCCGGGTTCGACATCGAGGTTGAAATCCTGGACGACGGTCGTGGCGCCGAAGGACTTCCGCACATGCTGGATTGAGAGGAACGGGTCGGCCATGGCTTTTCTTTCGATCAGTTTGGACGGTTAGCGGATTTCGGTGCAAACCGCGACAGGACCTGAATGAGCGACATGCAGCCCCAGGTGATGATGAAGGCGATAATCGACAGCGCCGCCGGTTCATAGGCGCGGTTGGCGACCAGATTCTGCAGATACGGGCCGAAAGCCGGTCGGTTGAGCAGGCTGGCCATGGTGAACTCGCCGATCACGATCGCGAACGTAAGGAAAGCACCGGAGAGCACGGCGATCAGCACATTGGGGAGGATGACGCGGGCGACAACCGTCCCCCAGCCCGCGCCCAGGATTTGCGCCGCTTCGGTCAGAGTCCGCACGTCGATGGTGCGAAGCCCGGTATCGACGGCTCTGTACATGTAAGGCAGAGCCAGCGCGGCATAACCGATCACCAGAAGCGCGTTCGTCGCCACATTGTTTGACAGGAACGGCAGCGGCGAGTTCGAGCCATACATTCTGATGTAGCCGAAGACGATGACGATGGCCGGGATGACCAACGGCAACAGGGTGATGAACTCGACCACCGGGCGCAATTGGGGCAGGCGCAGCCGGATCCAGTAGGCCGTCGGCACCACGATCAGCACACCCAGCAGGATCGTGAAGATGGCGACGATCACCGAATACATGAACGTCGTCTGGAACTGGCTGTCGCCCAGCACGACCTTATACGCATCGAAGGAATAGACGCCGCGCCGCATGCGCAGCGAGAACTCGACGGTCGCGATCAGCGGGATGAAGAAATAGGCCGCGCCGAGGATGAAGACGACCCAGGCCCAAAACTTGCCAGCCTTCATTTGAGCCACCTCTCGGAACGGGTCCGGAACCAGATGTAGAAGATATTGGCCAGCCCGGTGATGAAGATCATGCCGAAGGCGATCGCGTAGCCGAGATGAGCGTTATGCAGCACGTCGCCGCGTATCTGCGCGTAGAGCAGGATCGGCACGATGTTGAGCGAGGATCCCGTCAGCGCATAGGCGGTGGCTATGGCTCCGAAGGCGTTGGCGAAGAGCAGGATGACGGTGCCGAGGAAGCTCGGCCATAGCACGGGTATCACGACCATGCGCCAGTACTGCGCCTGGGTGGCGCCAAGCGTTGCGGCGGCCTCGCCCCATTCCTTCTTCAGCCCGTCGATCGCCGGCACGATGATGACCACCATCAACGGGATCTGGAAATAGACGTAGGTGATCGTCAGCCCCCAGAACGACAACAGATTGAAACCATGCGCGTAGATGTTGAGCCCCACCAGCGTGTTCAGCAGTACGGTGACCAGCCCCAACCGGCCAAGCGTGGCGATGAAGGCGAAGGCCAGCGGCACGCCGGCAAAGTTGGAAGCAACCCCGGAAAAGGTCAGCGTTGCCGACCGTATCCAGTTCGGCAGGCCGCCGCGCACGATGGCGATGGCGATGGCGAGACCCGCAAAGGCGCCGA
Organism: Alphaproteobacteria bacterium; assembly: GCA_017308345.1. Taxonomy (GTDB): domain Bacteria; phylum Pseudomonadota; class Alphaproteobacteria; order Rhizobiales; family Rhizobiaceae; genus Mesorhizobium. The sequence continues at coordinate 4,017 of JAFKFE010000192.1, forward strand.
TCAGCGAGGAGGCAAGGCTGACCCTGATCGATATCCAATAGGCCGCGAGGATGTTTGCCTGGAACAGCGCGAAGATATTTTCCAGCGTGAACTCGCCCGCATCGTTCTGAAATGCCCCCAGCATCAGATAGAGCGTCGGCAGGATAAGAAACATCAAGGCGAAGAGGAAGAACGGCGTTACGCCGAGCCACTGCGTCGGCAATCGCAAGGCGCGTGCTTCCCCGGGGGGCGCGGTCTTTCCCGCGATGGCCTGATTGGGGAGCGTGAGATCGGTCATGCGCCGGCTGCCGTCTTCGAGGAAAGGCCGGGCGGCCTATGGCCGCCCGGCGGATTGCAGTTCTTACTTCACGTTCGCGCCGACGACGGCGTCCCAGTTCTTGGTGATGGTTTCCTTGGCCTTGCCCTGCTCGTCGAGCGACGGGAACACGGCGGAAGCATAGGACTCCGCCGGCGGCAGCTTGGCCAGCACGTCCGCGGGGATCTTGCCGTTCTTGGCGAGATCGTTGAAGCGGATCGGGTGGCAGTAGCCCTTCAGCCAGCCGATCTGGCCTTCGTCGGAATAGAGATATTCCATCCACAGCTTGGCGGCATTCGGATGCGGCGCATAAGCGCTGATCGCCTGTACATAGACGCCGGCGACGACGCCGGTCTTCGGCACGATGACGTCGACGGGCGGGTTGCCCTTCAGCGTATCGCGGCCCGAAAGCGCGTTGTAGTCCCAGGTGACGAGGATCGGCGTCTGGCCCTGGGCCAGTGTCGCCGTCTTGCCGATGACCGGCACGAAGTTGCCGGCGGCGTTGAGCTTCTTGAAGTAGTCGAGGCCAGCGGTGCCCGCGGCTTCACCAGCGGCGGCGCCACCGGAAAGGCCGGCGGCGTAGACGGCCTGGATGGCCTGGTTCGAGGCGCGCGGATCACCGGCAAGCGCAACCGAGTTGGCAAATTCCGGCTTCAGGAGATCGGCCCAGTCGGTCGGCGATTCCTTGACCAGATCCTTGTTCACCTCGAAGGCGAGCACGCCGTAATAGTCGCCGTACCAGGCGCCGTCGGCATCCTTGGCGCTGTCCGGGATCGAATCCCAGGTCGACACCTTGTAGGGCATCAGCAGGCCGTCGGCCTTGGCGGTCGGACCGAACGACAGGCCGACGTCGATGACGTCGGGCGCCTGCGGGCCCTTGTTGTCCTTGTTTGCCTTGATCGCCTCGACCTCGTCGCCCGAGCCGGCGTCCGGGTTGAGCTCGTTGATGGTGATTTCAGGATACTTAGCCTTGAAAGCGTCGATCACCGCCCCGTAGCCGCACCAGTCATGCGGAAGCGCGATGGTGGTGAGCTGGCCTTCAGCCTTCGCGGCCTTGACGAGATCGTCCATCGAATCCGCGGACGAAATCACGGTCGACGCAAAGAGCGCCGCGGCCGAGAGGGAAAGCACTTTCCCCGTGAACTTGAACATGTGTTCTCTCCGTTGAACTGGCGCGCAGGGCGCCTGCGATGCGGGTATCGTTTTCGTGTGACAGCCAGATGAAGGCTTTTTGAAACCGGAGCCCCGCGGCGAAAAAAGTTAACTCTTTTTAACGGACTGTAGCAATTAGCCCGCACTTATTTTTCCGGCTAATGGTTAGTCGCCTTGTTTCTTGCCCGCTCTCCTTCTCCCTTGGATATCTCCTTGTTCAACTTTCCGGCATCGCAAGCCGGCTCTCAGACGGAGCCGGCGATCGCGTTTTCCAGTAGCGTCAGCGCCGCTTTCTTGGTGAGCTTCACCGGGTTGCCGCCGGCCGTCGGATCGACCACCGCCATGTCGGCGATCAGCGTCTTGCGCTTCTTGTCCATGTCGAGCCCCTTGATCAGGCCGGGCAGCGCGTGCGGCACCTTGAGCTCCTTGCGCAGCTTGATGATGGCCTTGGCGAAGCCGTCGAAGCCGCCCTTGATGCCGCAATAGGCTGCGAGCCGTGCTATGCGGTCCTCGATCGCCTCGCGGTTGAAGGCGAGCACATAGGGCATGAACACCGCGTTGGTCATGCCGTGATGGGTGTCGTAGAGCGCGCCGATCGGATGCGACAGCGAATGGATGGCCCCCAACCCCTTCTGGAAAGCGGTGGCGCCCATGGCCGCCGCGCTCATCATATGGGCGCGCGCGACCAGATCCTTGCCGTTGGCGAAGGCCTTCGGCAGGTTCTCGAACACCAGCCGGATGCCTTCCACCGCGATGCCGTCGGCCATCGGGTGATAGCCCGGCGCGCAATAGGCTTCGAGGCAATGCGCCAGCGCGTCCATGCCGGTGCCGGCGGTGATGAAGGGCGGCATGCCGACCGACAGCTCCGGGTCGGCAATGACGATCGCCGGCAGAAGCTTCGGATGGAAGATGACCTTCTTGGTGTGGGTCTCCTCATTGGTAATGACGCCGGCGCGGCCAACCTCGGAGCCGGTACCCGCCGTGGTCGGCACCGCGATGATCGGCGCAATCGCGTCCGAATTGGCGCGCGTCCACCAGTCGCCGATATCCTCGAAGTCCCAGACCGGCCGTGTCTGCCCGGCCTGGAAGGCGATGAGCTTGCCGAGGTCCAGTGCCGAGCCGCCGCCGAAGGCGATGACGCCGTCATGCTTGCCCTTCTTGAACACGGCGATGCCGGCGGTCAGATTGGATTCGACCGGGTTCGGCCTCACTTCCGAGAAGACGCCATACGGGATCTTGGCATCGTCGAGGATCTTCAGCGTCGAAGCGACGACCGGCAGTTTCGCAAGGCCCGGATCGGTCACGAAGAGCGGCCGTTTGATGCCCGTGGCGGCCAGCACCTCCGGCAATTCCTTGATGCGACCGGCGCCGAAGCGGACGGTGGTGGGGTAGTTCCATTTGGAGATGAGCTTGGACATGGCTTGTCTTTCAAAAAGTCAGATTGCTTCGCGCAGGTGATATGATTTTGGCCGGGTCAGATTGTCGTAGCCGATGGCCGAGAGCGCGGCGCCCTTGCCGGTGTCCTTGACGCCGGTCCAGACCAGCGCCGGGTCGAGATAGTCGCAGCGGTTCATGAACACCGTTCCGGTCTCGACGCGGTCGCCGATGGCGATCGCGCGCTCCGTGTCGCGCGTCCAGATCGAGGCCGTCAGCCCATAGGGGCTGTCGTTCATCAGCGCGATCGCCTCCTCGTCGTTGCGCACCTTCATGATGCCGACGATCGGGCCAAAACTTTCCTCGCGCATGACGCTCATCTGGTGGTCGACCCCGGTCAGCACCTCCGGCGCCAGATAGGGCGAGCCCGGTCGATCGTTCTCGACCTTCATGTTGATGCACGCGGTGGCGCCCTTGCGCAGCGCCTCGGCCTTCTGCTCGCGGATCAGGTCGGCGAAGCGCGCCTGCGCCATCGGGCCCAGGGTCGTCGCCTGCTCCAGCGGATTGCCGACGACATAGTTCTTCGTCTCGGCGATGAAGCCATCGACGAACTCGTCATAGACCTTCTCGTGCACATAGACGCGCTCGATGCCGCAGCAGCACTGGCCGGAATTGTAGAAGGCCCCGTCGACCAGATTGGCGACCGCATGGTCCAGCTTGGCGTCGGGCAGCACATAGGCCGGATCCTTGCCGCCGAGCTCGAGGCCGAGCGTCATGAAGGTACCGGCCGCCGCCCTCTCTATGGCGCGACCGCCGCCGACCGATCCGGTGAAGTTGACGTGGTCGATCTTGCCTGAGCCGAGCAGTTTCTCGGTCTGGGCATGGTTCATCACCAAATTCTGGAACAGGCCCTTGGGCAGCCCGGCCTTGTCGAAAGCCTGCTGGAAGCGCTCACCGACGAGCAGCGTCTGCGCCGCGTGCTTGAGGATGACGGCGCTGCCGGCCATCAGCGCCGGCACAATGGTGTTGACGGCGGTGAGATAGGGATAGTTCCACGGCGCGATGACCATCACGACACCGAGCGGCACCTTCTTCACATAGCGGCGGAACCCGTCCTTCGGATTGGAGGCCGGCACCGGCTTCAGCGCCTGCTCCGCGATCTCGACCATGTAGCTGGTTCGTTTCTTGACGCCGCCGAACTCGCCGCCATAGCGCACCGGCCGTCCCATCTGC
>JAFKFE010000861.1 GCA_017308345.1 Alphaproteobacteria bacterium
GCGCACAACACCGGCTGGTTCTACGAACCGACCATCCTGACCGGCGTTACCCCCGACATGGCGATCGTGCGCGAGGAGTGTTTCGGGCCGGTGGCGGCGGTCTGCCGGGTCAAGGATTTCGACGAAGCGATCAGGCTTGCCAACGACAGTCCTTTCGGTCTCGGCGCTTCGCTGTTCACCACTGACCTCGCCGAGGCGCATGAGGCGGCCGAGCGGCTTGAGGCCGGCATGGTCTGGGTCAACAATCCGCTGATCGACAATGACGCCTTGCCCTTCGGCGGCTGGCAGGCCTCCGGCCTAGGCCGTGAGCTCGGCCGGCAGGGGCTCGATGCCTTCCGCCGCTCGAAGATGGTGATCATCGACCACAAGCCCGAGATTCAGGACTGGTGGTATCCTTATCCTGACGGCTGGTTCCGCGACGCCGGCGGCCGCAAGCACGTGTGAGGCGATCCCCGGCGGAAATTCAGCCGATGCTCTCTTCGCCGTCGACGACCAGCGCTTGGCCTATCTGCTCGACCCGTTCCATCATCGACGCGCGGATCGGCTGAGTTCGGGAGGCGCCGGATCGGCGGCCGCGAACACCGCGCTCGCCTCGCTGACGATCGAGACGTGATCCCTGGCGGCCTTGCCCGCCGCCGCGCCGTCGCCGCGCATGATCGCGGTGACGATGAGATCGTGCTCCTGCCATGACTTGGCCAGCCGGCCCGGCAGCATGAACTGCGCGCGCCGGAACGGCGCCAGCCGGCTGCGGGTCATCACCGTAAGGTCATGGATATGCGTGTTGTGGGCGCCGCGATAAAGCCTGCTGTGGAACTCGGTGTTGAAATACTCATAGTCCTCCTCGGCGCGAAGCTGCACCAGCCGCGCCGAAGCCTGATGCTCCATCTCCAGCGAGCGGCGCTCGGCCCCGGTCATGCGCTCGGCCGAGAAACGCGCGCAGATCGCTTCCAGCTCGGCCATGCTTTCGAACATGGAGGCGAGATGGTCCTGTGTCACCACGGCGACGATGGCGCCGCGGTTGGGCCGCCTTTCGACCAGCCCCATGGCGCTCAGATGGCCGAGCGCCTCCCGGACCGGCGTGCGTGAAACCTCGAAGCGGGCTGCGAGCGAGACCTCGTCGAGCCTTTCG
>JAFKFE010000862.1 GCA_017308345.1 Alphaproteobacteria bacterium
CTCTTCCTCGACTGGCTGGTGCGCGGCCCATGGCGCGATCCGCAAGGCCATGGCTTCCCGCAGACCATCCAGTTCAGTGACTCGGCCGTGCTGCCCGAACTGATGCCAGATGCCGGCCGCGCCAATTGGGGCTTCATCTTCGCGCTGGTTGCCGCGGTGGCGATCTGGCTGATGATGAGCCGCATGCTCAAGGGTTTTGAGGTCCGCGTGCTGGGCTCCAGCCCGAGGGCAGGGCGCTTCGCTGGCTTCGGCTTCAACCGGATGGTGTTCTTCACCTTCCTTTTGTCGGGGGCGCTGGCCGGCCTGGCGGGCATTTCGGAAGTTTCCGGCGCCATCGGCCAACTGCAACCGGTGATCTCGCCCGGCTACGGCTTCACCGCCATCATCGTCGCCTTCCTCGGCCGGCTCAATCCGCTGGGCATCGTTGCAGCGGGCCTGGTGCTGGCGCTGACCTATCTCGGCGGCGAGGCGGTGCAGAGCGCGCTCGGCATCTCCGACAAGGTGGCGCGCGTGTTCCAGGGCATGCTTCTGTTCTTCGTGCTCGGCTGCGACACCCTTATCCACTACCGCATTCGCCTGATCGGCATGGCGCTGACGAAGCCCGATGGCGCGGCGAAGCTCGAAGCAGCGCCCAAGCTCGAGGAGGCCCGCTGATGGACATCACCGTCAACATCCTTTTGACCATCGCGACCGCCGCGACGCCGTTGCTGATCGCGGCGATCGGCGAACTGGTGGTCGAGCGCTCCGGCGTGCTCAACCTCGGCGTCGAGGGCATGATGATCATGGGTGCCGTCGGCGGCTTCGGCGCCGGCTACCTCACCGGGTCGCCGTGGATCGGCCTGCTTGCCGCGATCATTGTCGGCGCGCTGTTCTCGCTGCTGTTCGCCGTCATGACGCTGTCCTTAGCCACCAACCAGGTGGCGACCGGCCTGTCGCTGACGCTGCTTGGCCTAGGCCTTTCCGGCATGATCGGCACCAGCTTCGTCGGCCAGCCCGGCGTGAGGTTGCCCAATCTCGATATCCCGGTGATCAGCTCGATCCCGATCGTCGGCAGGCTGATCTTCGGCCAGGATCCGGTCTTCTACATCTCGATCGCGCTGACCGCGGCGGTCATGTGGTTCCTGTTCA
>JAFKFE010000193.1 GCA_017308345.1 Alphaproteobacteria bacterium
GCTGTCGCGCAAGCATTAGAGCATGATCCCGAAAAGTGGGAACCGGTTTTCGGAAAAGATCATGCTCCAACAAGGAGTCGGATCAGGGTGACGTTTCAACGAACGTCATCCTGATCTAGCTCGCTCTCACTGGCGGCGTTTGTAACAAACGCCTATGTTCCGACGAATACCCGTTGCAAGCAACAACGAGCCGCCAAGGCCGAGGAGATCTTCATGGACACCCACGCCTATCCCGTCACCCGCACCGATGCCGAGTGGCGCGCCAAGCTGACGCCGGAGCAATATGCCGTCATGCGCAATCACGGCACCGAGCGTCCCGGCAGCTGCGCCCTGCTCTATGAGAAGCGGGCCGGCACCTTCTTCTGCGTCGGCTGCGACCAGCCGCTGTTCGAATCCAAGCTGAAGTTCGAGAGCGGCACCGGCTGGCCGAGCTTCAACGACCCGGTCCCGGGCTCGATCGAGACCACTGTCGACCGCAGCTACGGCATGGTCCGCACCGAATGCCATTGCGCGCGCTGCGGCAGCCATCTCGGCCATGTCTTCGAGGACGGCCCGCCGCCGACCGGCCTGCGCTATTGCATCAATGGCGTGGCGCTGCGCTTCGCGCCGGCAGCCTGATGCTTCGGGAATGACTTCGCAAAGGGCGGCCTGGCCGCCCTTTTTCGTACAACTCATGCCACGACCGTCGCGATCAGCCAGAGCGCCGATCCCAGCATCATCAGCTGCGCCTTCAGGCCACTGCTCTTCTCCGCCGTCCGCCAGACGGCGATCATCAGGAAGATGGTGTAGGGAACGGGGAGGAAATGCACCGCCAGCACCAGCCAGAGTGGCAGCTTCAGTCCAAGCAGGACAAGCGCCAGCGCCGAAGAGGCGAGGCTCAGGACGGTGCCGACCAAAAGCATGTCGCGCCAGAAGAGCCGGTCGAGCGGCGCTTCGCCTCTCCAGCGCGTACGGAAGAAGTCCGGCATCACGGGCGCGTCACCCCTGCCCCAGAACCGCGGTCACGGCCTCTTCGAAACGCGAGCACTCCGTCGCCAGCCAGTCGGTCATGGCCGGCCAGTTGTCCTCCGCGTAGCAGTTCACCCGCCACATCGAGTTGATGCCGAGACCTTCGCAGCTCTGTTCGGGCCTGAGCTTCAGCCTGGCTTCGATCGCCGGCTGGAACGGTTTCAGCCGCGACCAGGACTCCGTGGCGCCGAACTTCTCATTGCGCCCGAAGAAGACGCCGACATGGTTCTGCGCCGGCGCGACATACATCGAAAGGACCAGGGCGAAATCCGGCAGCCCGCGCTGCCAGAACCAAGGCCCGCGTCGCGCCATCCTTGGCCTTTCTTCCGGATGCCGCTCGACGAACAGCGCCCAGAACCCGCGATGGCGGAACTCCGAGGCGCGGCGGCCGCCGAAGTCGAATTCGTTCATGGCCGGCTCCCGGCCACGAGGCTCAGACCATGCCGAGAGCGGCCTTGTAGAGGTCCAGGATGGATTCTTCCTCCTGGCGCTCGGCCTGGTCCTTCTTGCGCAGCCGCACGATGGTGCGGATCGCCTTGGTGTCGAAGCCTTTTCCCCCCTACGCGAATCTGTCGCCTACCGCCCATGCCCTCTACCCTTCAAAGCCGTGCACCATAACGGATCCATCTTGGCACCATCTCGTCTAGGCGACACCGACTTCCGAGTGCGGGGGGTGGCGCGTAACTCAATAACGCCGTAGCCACCCCCCGCATGCACGGTGGTCATAGCCGCCTTCGGAGGTCTGGCAAAGCGCCATCTCTGATTTCAGTTATAGTGTGGACGACTGTAGAAAGGGGGTGTCGCCGACTGAGCTTCTTCGAACTCCGACCCATGAGAGGCTTCGCCCGGTCAAACCTGCTGAATCAAACCTGCTGAACATGAGGGCCTTTGCAAAGGCGTAGCCTGATATGCAAATTGTCCAACACGCTGTTGGACAATTTGCCATGTCATTGGACTGTCGTTGCGTTTTGACCGTCTCGACAACTTCTGGTTCTGCCTCGCGCATTGGCCCATGTCGCTCTTCATCTTGGAAAGCGTGACATCGGCTGCTTCTTAGATGACCTGGAATCCAAAGGTGAGCAGGACGGTGCCGAACCGAGGCACGGGCACGCGAGCTGGCACACAAGCTTTCGATTAGCCCGGCAATCGTGGCGGGTAGAATCCGACATGAGCGCCAAAACTGGCGGCTGATGACCGATCTCGTCGGACAAGGGCTCGCCCGACGTCACTTCCTGGCATGCGCCGCCCGAGTGCTCAAATGATCGACCTTCGGACAGGGTCGATCATGGACCTGTCGAAACAACCAACAACATCGAAGGAGGACCGAAAATCTTCAGTCGACCGACGGTTTTGGCGAGGGCTTCGCCTTTTTTGTTTCGTTGCCGGGGCAGGAAGAAGCGGAGCGCCACCGATCACCGTAGGTTGGCTTCCTTCGATGTCCGTCAGCAACTGAACGACCTGGGATGGCTCGGTTTCGCGGTAAAGCGCCATGATCTCCCGCACGGCGGCTATACGTTTGGGAATATTGTCCAGCTCAATGCCCTCTGCCTCGGCATGCAGCCTGCGGGCTTCAGCATAGATTTTCTCGGCTTCCGCCATGGCCTGAATGGCATCCGCCTCCAGCTTGGCGTTCTCTAGCCCCCTTGTGCGAAACCTTTCACGGAGATTTTCGATGGCTCCCGATCCCAAGTCCATGGCCACTTGCCTGGCGGTCATGTTCTGCTTCACGTCGATCACGGTATCGAGCAGGGTAGTGACGGCTCGGGCAAGTTTCTTCCGCATGCGCGCGCCCAGCCCATCATCTCCACCTCGCAGTCGCGACGGCTGTGAAACCGCGACCTGCTTGCTGCCCGTGGCGATCTGACGTTGCACCTCCAGAAAGGTGTCGATGATAAGATCGGTCGCGCGTAGGGCCGCATCGGTGTTCAGGATGGTCGCGAGCCGGGCAACCCCTTTGACAGTGTAGGCATGCGGAGGATAGCGAGTGCCGCCCCGGCCAGCGTCTGAGGTCACAGCCTGTGACCTCAGTGCGGCAAATTCTTCCTGCGTAAGCTGAAACCCGTGCCCTTCTCCAAATTTTTCGGGGTTACGCGCTACCGCCTGATTGACATGCTTCGTCTCGACGCCAAAGCCAGCCGCGACATCCGCGTCAAGTACAACGGACTGCCCCCGGATCATATAAACGTCGTAGCCGTGACGCTCAGGCAGATTTTTGGCCGTCATCTCGTTCCTCATTTTATTTGAGGTCACAGGCTGTGACCTCAAATCTTCCCGTTTCGTGAGCAGCTCTCATACGGCCTTCGATTCCACTCCGTTACACGCTACGTAAGATATCCGCATCCGGCAATGTAGGCCGGCCAGCCGAACCGGAGCCGCCGACACCCTTACCTCTTTGCTTGCGGGAGATTGTCATCGCCAAGCGAGCGCTGTGACGATGCCGACCATCGCAGAGGAGCGCCACTCGACCCAAAAGCGAGCGCCGCTCCTCTGTGCGGGGGGCGGCGCGTAACTCGATAACGCTGTAGCCGCCCCCCGCATGCACGGTGGTCATAGCTGCCATCGCAGACCTTACAAAGCGCTATCTCTCATTTCGTCTGCAATGGGACACCCGTAAAAGAGGGTGCGATCTCGCCGACCCATGACCGAGCTTCCTGCTTCCCGCGCGGCCGAGCCGAGCCGGATTGATTCCGTGGATAAGGTGCGCGACCTTTTTGGTCGCCGCGACGTGTCACGGGGCGCGCACGAGTGTATATAGACAAGGCGGCTCGCGACCGCCGATCGAAGCGCGAACGAACAGGCGGCAGCGTATGGATGACAACGACAGCGCGAGCGGCAAGCTCCCCGGCGACATGATCTCGAAAATCGCGCGCGGCGAGCCGCTGACGGCTGCCGAAGAGATCGTACGCGGCATGCGCGAGTCGACGGCCGAACGCCTCGTCCGCGACTATCTGGAATCGCCGTCGGTCAAAATGGCGCGGGAGCTTTACGACAGTCCGGCGGCAAGGCTCGCCCGCGATTACGCCGATTCGCCTGCGCAGCAGCTCGCCAAACAGGTCGCGCTCGGGCTTGGCCCGGCCTTTGGAGCGACCGGGATCGCGCCCACGGAAGCGATGCGCGCAATGCTCGAACCCTCTACGGCCCTGGCGGCGCTCGATGCGACCCAGCCATCGGCGATCGACAATGCCGACCTCGCCTCGATCGGAGCGGTCATGACATCGGTCGATCCCAAGGTGACTGCGGCGATCCGCGGCACGCGGTCGATCGAGATCAATGCGTTGCTGGCGAGCGATCTCAGCGGGGCGCAGCGGACGCTCGAAGAGGCGCTGCTACCGCTGGGCGGCATCGGATCGGCGATCAAGCAGTTCGAAGAGCAGCAGCGGGCCGTCGAGAAATCGTTGCTCGCCTCGCTTGCCGGGCCGTTTGGCGACATCGCCAAGACTTCGCAATGGGCAAGCACGCTCGCCCGGGCCGACACTCCCGATATCACCAAACTGCTCGGCGGCCTCGGCACGGTGGCCGACAGCATGCGCGAGATGATCGCCAAGAACTTCGCCGGTTCCGCCGCGATCGATCAGGCCAGGATGAGTTCACTGCTCGGGCTGACGGCTGGGTTCGAAGCCGGTTTCGAGGCGACCCAGCTCAAGATGTCAGTGCTCGCCGGCATCGGCGAAGCGTTCGACCAGCGCAGCCGTTTCCAGCTCGACGCGTACCATTCGCTCTTCGGCGAATGGCGCACGCGCGTCGATCTGCCGGAAATTTTCTGGCGCGACGGGCGGGTGCGCAAGCGCATGTATCGCGAGGCCGAGGTCGATGAAGGGCTGGTTGTCGCGGAGCCCGGCATGGCGCTCGAGATCATGATCGAGAGCGGGCTGACAGCCGGGCTTCGTTCGGAAGCCGATGCGGTGGCGGTGGTGACGCTCGGCGAAGTATCGATGACCGTGCGGTCGCGCGGCACCAGCAAAGACGCCTATGCGCTAGCCGGGCGGTTCGAGCAGGAGCTGCGCGTTTATGTCGGGCGCAAGCTCGAAGAGCGCTTCGGTCCGGATTGGTTCAGACTGCGCGCGTCGAACCTGGTCGGCAAGGCGAAGGACACTCGCAAAGCGGCGATGGCGCGCGGCGAAGCGTACGCACCGCTGGTCAATTTTACCGACCTGGGTGACCTGTCGGGGATCATCCAGAACACGAGAAACTGGGATGAAGTGTTCGGCGAAGTGTTCGTAGAGAAGACCGAATTCGACCATGACATGCAGAAGCTGATCGCGCTCCGGCGTCCGACGATGCACATGCGTCGGATCGACGGGGTGCGTCTCGTCGAAGTGATCTGCGTGACGCAGCGACTGTCGGAGCAGATGACGGACGACGGCGCGTGGAAGGTCGCGGCCGAGTCCGACCGCTAGGACGGCCTGAAAAGCCATAACCGGGAAAACGGTTAGCCCGATCACCCCGGGCGTCGCCGAAAAGGCTTCGTCAGCCAACGACGACGCACGTGCAATGAGCGACACACCGAATCGGAGACGTGGAGTGCCAGCTCCCGGCCCCATAAACCGCCTCACCGCCACCCTTGAAGAGGTGGCGGCAAAGGTCACGGTATTGATCGCGCTGCCCGCTAGATCGCAGCAGGCAGACCAAGCGGTCGCCGGCGAGGTTCAAGGCCGGGATTCGGCGGCCTCCTCGTCCGCGGCGATCGCCAATTGAACGACATGATCCACGAGGAACACGTCGATGAGGTACGCGGCCTCGTCCCGTGAAATCGGCAACATGTCTGCGGTGATTTCACTGTCGATATAGCACTCGGCGTCCCAGAGGGCGCGAGTCAGATCCTCGTTGGCTGGTTCAATCCGCTCAATAACCCTTTCGAATGCGGCGTTGGCGGCCTCGATAAGAACGGTCGGCCCCGACGACTGGCAGGGACGCAATAACGGCATGGGAATCCATGACGAACGTTTCCTTATGGAATGGCGGTCTCTTGCCTCAGCATTTTCGGTCGCCATGCCGACGCTGGTTCTTGAGGGGGACGGCTAGTCCAGGCGCCAGGCACCACCCTTGTGCTCACATGCGCGACCGCAGGATACGCAAGAATCCGACAGCAATCGAAGGTTCCTTGCGAAGAATTCGCTGCTGGGTGCGGCTCGCAACCTACGGAATCGCATAGGTTGCGAGCACACGCGGTGATTGCTAAATTTGCGGAAAGAGGCGCGAGGAAGACCTCAGGCATGGCAGCCAAGCGGCTCATGACGGCCAGCGACATCCCTGCCTTCGTGGACAGGGTGATCAAGGCTGGCTGTGACATCTGTGCCGTCGGCCATTTCAATTATTGCCTGGGCGACATCGAGGAAATGGCGGCGGCGGAACACGAGCTCCAGCGCATAAGCGAAGAATTTGGCGATCGCGATTTTCTGCTCCCTGAGATCGTAGCCCACTTGCGAACCATCGGGCGGTACATAGATCCCGGCTCGTCGGCCTCGCATTGGTCGGAGAATGTAAAAGCGCAGTAGTCGCTTCTCACTTCCCCTGAACGGCCTCTCTGGACTCGCGCATGTTCGCAGGTCGCGTCGGATAGCGGCGGCATGCCTCGCGCATCGGAGGTCCGGTTATGACGCGACGGCCTCAGACCCGGCCAATACCGCCGTCGGCCGTGTAACCGGAGCGCGCTCTAGCGTCGCCCGACGGCCTCCGACTCCGCGACCGCCTTGTCGAAGCGCTCTCTGCCGATGGCGACCCGTTCGCGAAGCTTCCTGACACCCTGTGAGATATCCGCAACCAGCAAGAAGGCTTCCTTATAGAGCATCACCTCCACACCAAGGTACTCGATCCCAAACATGTTTGCATCGATCTGCTGGGAACCGAGAAACGCAAGGAGGTCCAGCTTGCTCTCGCGGACAATCGAGAATGCTCGGTTAGGCAGCAGCCCCGTTAGCCCCCCGACGTAGTTCACAAGGTCCGGCTGCTCGGCTGATTTCCGGAATAGGGCATCCCGCACGGCGAAAAAGTAGTCTAGCCCTGACTTCGCCACCTGCTCAGGCATCACGTCGTTCAGCGCCAGAAACAGATGCACCCGGTTACTCTCAGGGGTTGCCGTTGACCAAAAGGGCCTGTTGAAACGACCGACCTTCTGATCCGTAGTTAGCGAAGCCGACATCCTCCAGCATGTCAGCGATCCCCGAAGCCCGGTAGCGGTGCTCCTCCGCCGCGAGACCCTGTTCGGCCATCGACCAGCATTCCCACAACTTCCAGATCTCCTTCGGCTGGTTCGATATCGATGCTCATCTGGATCGTGATCTCCGCCGACGCTCCAGGCCGCCTATCTGGAAGCCATGGAAGCCAAGACGATCCGCGTGTTTGAGCCTACGCATCGCCAGCACGCGGTCGTATTGAGCGACCTGGGGGTTAGGGAGGAGGTCGTAAGCCGGCGGCAGCCTACAACCGCGCGCATCGGCGATCATGGCGTGGTTGCGCGGATGATCATCGGAGTTCGAGACAAGCGCGCTGGAAGCCACGCGTTTGAACAGCTCACGTCTCGACCGCGCGGGGTCTACGTCGACCTTTGTCAGGACATCGGCGAACAAAGGGTAAGACCATCTGTCCCGCTGAGTCGCCGACTCGGACGCCTGGAGGGCCGTCAGCGAGCTGATCATCCGGTGACGCAGATGAGCCCTTGCGCATATCCCTTATTCACGTATCTACCGCCCATGGACATAGTCACGCCCGAGCAGCGCAGTCGGATCATGAGGGCCGTGCGCCAGAAGAACACCAAGCCGGAGATGGCGGTGCGTCGGCTCCTGCACGCCATGGGCTATCGATACCGCCTTCATGCGTCAGAACTGCCGGGCAAGCCCGACGTCGTCTTCAGGAAGCGGCGGAAGGCCCTGTTCGTGCACGGCTGCTGAGAGCGGCGGTGCAAAAACCTACCACGGTAGCGGCGGGATAGTCCCGCTTCGGGCGGCGTAAAAGTCGTCCACCTATGTCCTGTCTGCAGCGTGCAGGGAGGGCCGGGAGATCTATACCGTGGAACTTTATCGGGAGGTCCGCGT
>JAFKFE010000194.1 GCA_017308345.1 Alphaproteobacteria bacterium
CGCTGCTGGTTGGCGAACTCCACCAGCAGGATGCCGTGCTTGGTGATCAGGCCGATCAGCGTGATCAGGCCGACCTGGGTGTAGATGTTGAGCGTCCCCAGGCCGATGTTCAGCGGCACGATGGCGCCGAAGATCGACAGCGGCACGGCCATCATGATGATCAGCGGGTCGCGGAAGCTCTCGAACTGCGCCGCCAGCACCAGATAGATCACGACCACCGCCGCGGCGAAGGCGATCAGGATGGTGTTGCCCTGCTCCTTCTCCTGCCGCGACTGGCCGGAATAGTCGATGAAGAAGGTGTCGGGCAGGGTCTCCTTGGCGATATCCTCCAGCACCTTCAAGCCGTCGCCGGTGGTCACGCCGGGCAGAGGCAGGGCCGAGATCGTCGAGGAGTTCAACTGATTGAACTGCTCGATGGCCGCCGGCGAGGCGTTGGTCGAAATCTTCACCACCGCCGACAACGGCACCATCTTGCCGTCGACGCTGCGGATGAAATATTCGCCGAGCTTCTCGGGGTTGTCGCGGAATTCCTGCGGCACCTGCGGGATGATGTCGTAGCTGTTGGAATCGCGGTCGAACTGCGCCACCTCGGCGCCGCCGACCAGCAGCGTCAACGTATTGCCGATATCGGCGATCGGCAGGTTCAACGCCGCCGCGCGCTCGCGGTCGATGGTGACGGTCACCTGCGGCGCATCGTAGGCCATCGAGTTCTGCACGACGATGAAGCGGCCCGAGGCTTGCGCCTTGTTCTTGATTTTTTCCGCTTGTTCGAAGACTTCCGAGGGGTCGCCTGTGGAGCGCACGACCATGGAAATCGGCAGGCCGCCACCTGAGCCCGGCAGCGTCGGCGGCGCGAAGACGAAGGCCTGAACGCCGGCGACCTTGGAGAGCCGTCCGGTAATGTCGGCCTGCAGTTCCTTCGAATTGCGCTTGCGGTCGGCCCAGTCCTTGAACGCGAAACCGACGAAGGCGCTGTTGGTGGCGCCGCCGAAGGCAACGGCCGAGAACTGCGCCCGGGTCTCCGGGATGTCCTTCACGAGCCCCAGGATCTGGTTGACGTAGGTTTCGGTGTAGTCCGACGTCGCATAGCGTGGCGCGGTCACCAGCGAGAGCAGGAAGCCCTGGTCCTCCTCGGGCGCCAGCTCGGTCGATGTCTTGGTGAACATGAAGCCGGTGAGAGCGACAAGCGCGACAACGATGATCAGCGTCACCGCGAATTCGCGGAACAGCGCGCCGGTCAGGCCGCCGGTGAAGGCAAGCGGGGCGAACACGGCGGCCAGCGTGATGGTCATCGCCACGATGGCCGTCGCGATCTCGCGCATGCCGTCGAAGGCCGCCTGCATCGGCGACATGTGATCCTCCTCCATATGGCGGTGGATGTTCTCCACCACCACGATGGCGTCGTCGACGACAAGGCCGATCGCCAGCACCATGGCCAGCAGCGACAGAAGGTTGATCGAGTAGCCGACCGCGAACAAAAGGAAGCAGACGCCGATGAGCGACAGTGGGATCGTCACGATCGGCATCATCACCGAGCGGAACGAGCCGAGGAACAGAAGGATGACCACGATGACGATGGCGACGGCCTCGCCGATGGTCTTGAACACTTCCTCGATCGAGGCGCTGATCTGCCCGGTGGCGTCGTAGACGATCTCGATCGTCATGCCTTTCGGCAGCGTATCCTGGATCTGCGGCACGAGCCTGGTCAGCGCCGCCGCCGTCGTCAGCGGGTTGGCCGCCGGCGTCGGGAAGATGGCCAGGAAGGTTCCCGGCTTGCCGTTGAAGCTCACCCTGGTGTCGGTGTTCGCCGCGCCGAGCTCGACACGCGCGACATCGCGCAGGCGCACAACCTCGCCGTTTGTCGAGCGGATCGGGAGCTGGGCGAAGGCCTCTGGCGTCTGCAGGGTCGAATGCACGGTGATCGAGGAGACCACATACTCGTTCTGGGTGTTGCCGGGCGCCGACAGGAAATTCGAGTTGTTGATGGCGGTCAGCACGTCCACGGCCGTTGCGCCGCGCGCGGCGAGCCGGATCGGGTCGATCCAGATGCGCATGGAATATTCCTGAGCGCCGAAGATCTGGACGTCGGCGACACCTTCCACGGTCGAGATGCGGGGCCGAATGACGCGCTCGATATACTCGGTGAGCTGCTCCTTCGTCATGTTCGGGTTCTGCATCGAGATGTACATCATCGCGAACTGCTGCCCGGTGCCCTTGACGATCACAGGGTCCTTGGCCGCGTCCGGCAGGGTGCCGCGCACGCCCTGGACCTTGGACAACACCTCGGCGAGCGCGACGTCCGGATTGGAGCCGAGCTTCATCTGCACCGTCACCGTGCTCGAGGACGGGCGGCTGGACGAGGTCACGTAGTCGATGTTTTCGGTCGAGGCGACGGCGCGCGCGATCGGGGCCGATATGAAGCCCTGGATGAGGTCCGCGCTGGCGCCCGGATAAGCCGTGGTGATCGTGATCGCCGTCTCGTCAACCTTGGGATACTGGCGGATCGACAGGCCGAAGATGCCCTGGAAGCCCAGAAGCAGGATCATGCAGGCCAGCACCGTCGAGAGCACGGGCCGGCGAATGAAAAGGTCGGAAAAGCTCATTGCTGAACCTGCTTGTTCGCCGATTTGCTGGGATCGATGGTGTTGTCGACGGCCACCGACATGCCGTTGAAGAGCCGGTTCTGGCCGGCCGTGACGACCTGGTCGCCATCCTTGAGCCCCTCGGTGATCTCGACCATCCCGTCGTTGCGGCGGCCGAGCTTCACGAACACCTGCGAGATGGCGAGCGCCGGCTGCTGCGCCGCGTCGGCCGGTTTCGCGTCAACCGGCTTCGCCGCGTTGTCGGCGGGTTTGGACGCGTCCGCCTGCGGCTTGGCGGCATCGGCGGCCGCCTTATCGGTGGCGGCCTTCTGCTCGTCCGGCTTTGCCGGCGTGGCAGCGGCGCCCTCCGCGGGCTTTGCCGGCACGACCACGAAGACAAAATCGCCGTAAAGGCTCGTCGTCACCGCCGTTTGCGGCACGGAGATGACATTGTCTTCCTGGGGCAGCTCGACACGGATCTGGACGAACTGACCGGGCGTCAGCTTGCCTTCGGGATTGGCGACCTCGCCGCGGACCGAAACCAGCCGGCTTGCCGGGTCGATCTTGGGGTCGATGCCGCGAATGGAGCCGGCAAAAGGCATGTCGGCGAGACTGCTGCCAAGCTTGACGGTCTGACCGATCTTGAGCAGCGGCAGTTGCTGCTCGGGAATGGTAAAGTCGACCCGCATCGTGTCCAGATCCTGGATCGTCACCACCGAGTTGCCAGGGGCCAGGTACTGGCCGATATCGATCTTGGGAATACCGACCGTGCCGCCGAAGGGCGCGGTCAGTTGCTTCTGGTCGAGCACCGCCTGAAGCTTGTTCACCTGCGCGGCCGAAGCGTCGGCCGCGGCGCGCGCGGCGTCGAGCGTCGCGTCAGTGCCGACGCCGCGCCGCTGCAATTCGATCGCGCGGGTCAGCGCCGCCTGATCCGAAGCGGCCTGTGCTTTCTGCGCCACCAGATCAGCCTTCTCGACCGCGTCGTCCAGCTGCAAAAGCACGGCGCCGGCGGCAACCTTCTGGTTGGCGTGGAAGAGGATGTCCTTGACGATGCCGCTCGTTTCGACGGTCAGATCGACGCCGCGCACGGCATTGACGGTGCCGATCGCCTCGACGCCGGGCGTCCACTTTGAGGGCTTGACGGTCACTGTCGAGACCGTGGCGGCCGGCGGTTTCATGGTGGCAAAGAATTGCTTGATGCCGGCATCGCGCATGAAGTTGAAACCTACGATGCCGACGCACACCAGGGCGAGCAGAATCAGGAACACAGCGATGGTGATGAAGCGCTTCACGGACAGTCCCCTCGAGCCGGCAACCGGCAAAACAATCGATGCCGGGACACATATCGACGACAGGTCCCGATTTCAAACGGCGCGCCTTACTGTACCGGCTGGACGGTCTTGTCAATTCCGCCTAGGCTAATGTAGGGGGAAGCGCGATGAGACCACGCAAGGCAAACTCACGCGAAAAGATACTTGCCGCCGCCGCCGACGTGGCGCGCGAGGCAGGCCCGGGAAGCCTGTCGCTCGAGGCGGTCGCCAGCCGCGCCGGCGTGTCGAAAGGCGGCTTGCTCTACAATTTCCCGACCAAGGCCAAGCTGATGCAGGGGCTGGTCGAGAACTATCTCAGCGACTTCCGGAAGGCGCTGGAAGCACGCGCCGCCGAGGCCGGCCACGAAAGCGTGCTCTCGGCCTATATAAAGCTGTCGGCCGACGACTGCGAGCGGCCGAAACCCTCGGCGACCTGGATGTTCTCGGCGATCGCCGAGGATCCCGATTTCCTGACGCCGATAAAGGCCTTCAAGCATCAACTGCTCGAACGGCTGAAGGGAGAAACCAGCGATCTCGGCTCGCTGCTGATCTGCTTTGTCGCCATAGAAGGGCTGCGCAGCATGAACCTTTTCGATTCCGACGTCCTCTCCGAGGACGAGCACAAGCTTCTGGTGACCTCGCTCCTGAAGATAGCCGGATAGTCACCGAACGGTCGGGAGCGTCACACCAGCTTCATTCTGCGGACATAGCGTCCTCCCGGTTCTTTGCTGCAATGCAAAAGGAGTGGGACAATGGTGGACGTGGTTTCCAGTGAGGCGGGTATCCCGAGACCGGATCATCCGTTGGAGCAATCGAGTGGCGCAAGGTGGTTCCTGCCGGCTTTCGGCGTACTTATCCTGGCGGGCGTCATCTATGTGGGCTATGCGCTCAGCCAGGATCTTGCGGAGGCCAAGACGGTTCCGTGGATCCTGCTCGGCATCGCCCTGCTGATCGCGCTTGGCTTCGAATTCGTCAACGGCTTCCACGACACCGCCAACGCGGTCGCCACCGTCATCTATACACGGTCGCTGCCGGCCGAATTCGCCGTCATGTGGTCGGGCGTCTTCAACTTCCTCGGCGTGCTGACGTCGAGCGGCGCGGTGGCGTTCGGCATCCTGTCGCTGCTGCCGGTCGAGCTCATCCTGCAGGTCGGCTCGTCATCCGGCTTCGCCATGGTGTTCGCCCTGTTGGTCGCCGCCATCCTGTGGAACCTGGGCACATGGTTCCTCGGCCTTCCGGCCTCCAGCTCGCACACGATGGTCGGCTCGATCATCGGCGTCGGCCTCGCCAACCAGTTCATGGCCCCGGCCGGAAGCGCCACCAGCGGCGTGGACTGGTCGCAGGCGACCAATGTCGGCACCACCTTGCTGGTATCGCCGATCGTCGGCTTCTTCGCCGCGGCCGCGCTGCTCTACGTCATGAAAATCCTCGTGCGCAACCCGGCTCTCTACCAGGCGCCGAAGGGCAAAGCGCCGCCGCCATGGTGGATCCGCGCGCTGCTCATCTTCACCTGCACGGGCGTCAGCTTCGCGCACGGCTCCAATGACGGCCAGAAGGGCATGGGCCTGATCATGCTGATCCTGATCGGCGTGGTGCCGACCGCCTTCGCGCTCAACCGCACGCCCGACATCAACTATCTGGAAGCCTACAAGTCTGCTTCTGCCGCCGTCGAACAGTCGCTTGGCAAATACGTCAAGCCCGGCGTCACCGTCGCGGATGCCAACGCCGCCAAGGCGGCCGTTCAGGAAGCGGTTCGCAGCAAGTCGTGGACCGACCAGACGACGCTCGCGCTGCAGACCTTCATCCACGACACGACTGCCGGGCTGCAGCCCTACGCTTCCGTCGACAAGGTGCCGACCGATCTGGTCAGCAATGCCCGCAACGACATCTATCTGATCGGCGAAGCGCTGAAGCTGATCGACAAGAAGAAGCTGCTGCCGATGCAGGACGCCGATCTGAAGGCGGTCACCGACTATCACAAGGCGGTCGACAACGCGACGAAGTTCATCCCGTTGTGGGTGAAGATCGCCGTTGCGCTGGCGCTCGGGCTCGGCACCATGGTCGGCTGGAAGCGCATCGTCGTCACCGTCGGCGAGAAGATCGGCAAGAGCCACCTGACCTATGGCCAGGGCGCCGCCGCCGAGCTGGTCGCGATGATCACCATCGGCATGGCCGACCGCCTCGGTCTGCCGGTGTCGACCACTCACGTGCTGTCGTCCGGCGTCGCCGGCACGATGGCGGCCAACGGGTCCGGCCTGCAGTGGTCGACCGTGCGCAACCTTCTGCTGGCCTGGGTGCTGACGCTGCCCTGCTCGATCGCGCTCGCCTTCGTGCTGTTCGTCATCTTCCGCCAGGTTTTCTGAGCGGGACGCAAAGATCTCAAAAAGGCAGCGCCGGTCGCCGGCGCTGCCTTTTTCGTTGGGCAAACCCGTTGTTCGGGACACTGGTCGCGAGGGTTGTATTTGTCGCGCTCACAGGGGCGCGTCGGAGATGGGCGCCCCTCGCATCGTCATTCCGTGGCGAAGAAAGCAGCGACGCGGCCCAGACGCCGCTTCGTGGCAGCTCCAACCGTGCATGATGACGCGAGGGATGGCTCCGACAATCCCGGACGTCGATCCGCTCGACTGGATGGCCGGATTCTCGCTGCCAACAAATATGATACCGGTGAAACCGCTTCGCGGGGCAGAGCTCAGGTCGGGTCTTCGCGATGCAGGTCGTGGATGGTCACGCCGTCGGCGTTGTCGGGCAGCATCAACCACTTCTTGTGGCGCAGCGTGCGTTCGGTGTCTTCCAGGCCCATCTCCCAGTGCTCGCGCATCGAGGTGCCGGAGAACTCGTAGTCCTTGGCGTGGCCCTCATAGCCTTTGTGCTGGTAGATCAGGTGGACGATGTTGACCACGCCGGCGTCGGAATAGTCGGCCATCAGTTCCCTCTCGCCGTCCTTGAGCTGGTCCGGCGGCACGCGCTTCAAAGCGTCGAGCAGCTTCATCTTGAGCGCATGGATGCGCTGGAAGTTGTCGGTATTCTGGCGCGTGCGGCTGGAATACATGATGTCCTTGTGGCGCGACAGGACGTCGGCCATGCCGCGCGGCAGCACGCCGCGCGCGCTGAACAGATCGACCTGGAAGACCAGCGAGGAGCGATCCTCCTCCTGGTCGAGCAGATATTGCAGCGGCGTGTTGGAGACGATGCCGCCGTCCCAGTAATACTCGCCCTCGATGCGGATCGAGGGAAAAGCCGGCGGCAGCGCGCCGCTCGCCATGATGTGCTCCGGTCCGATGCGCACCTTGTCGGTGTCGAAATAGACGAAGTTGCCGGTCCTGACATTGACCGCGCCGACACTGAGACGCTTCCTGCCGTCGTTCAGCACGTCGAAGTCGATCAGGCTTTCCAGCGTGTCCTTGAGCTCGGCGGTGTCGTAGAAGCTGGTGGCGCCGTCCGCCCCCGCCAACTGGAACCAGGGGTTGGGACTGCGCGGCTTGAAGAAGCCCGGCTGGCCCATGGCCATCGTCATGAATGACGAGGTCTGGTTGCGGATGTCGCGGTAGATGTCGCCTTCGGGCGTATAAGCCCAGATCTTGCGGCCCGAGACCGTTTGCCAGAATTGTTCCAGCCGCTGCAGCCGGCGGCTCGGCTCGTTGCCGGCGATGATCGAGGCGTTGATGGCGCCGATGGAGACGCCAGAGAGCCAGGTCGGCTCGCAGCCGGCATCGGCCAGCGCCTGATAGACCCCCGCCTGATAGGCGCCGAGCGCGCCGCCGCCCTGGAAGACCAGGGCGATGCGGTCATATTGCGCCGTGATTTCCTGAATGGTGGCGGCAGCTGCCTTGCTGCGGTTGCGCTCAAGCACCGGCTTTCTCCAGTCGGGTCGCGCCGGCAGCCGATCGGCCCTGGTCCGCGAGGTAATCATGCACGACCTCGCCGAGGCCCAGCGTCAGGTCGGCGGTGAAGTGGACGGCCGAGACGATGTCGAGCACCGGCAGCTTCGCGACGTCGGCCATGACATGGGGCCGGAGGTCGAGCGCGGCGGGCGCCGTCCAGGCCTCTTTCAGCGTGATGTCGGTGAGATAGTAGCGGACCAGCTCGCAGATGCGCGGGCCGCCGTCGACATGCGGGATGATCTTGATCAGGAAATTGGGCGCGGCGA
>JAFKFE010000144.1 GCA_017308345.1 Alphaproteobacteria bacterium
CGCCATGGCCGCGCGCAAGATCAAGGCGAAGGCGCAGATGATCGCCGCCTACAAGCTCGAGGTCCATGAAGACGACCTCGAATGGGACATAGACGGGTTCCGCGTGAAGGGCCTGCCGGAGAAATTCCTCGGCATGAAGGACATCTGCTGGATCGCCTACAATTCGCCGCCGCCCGGCATGGAGCCGGGGCTGGAAGCGGTGAGCTATTACGATCCGCCCAACATGACCTATCCGTTCGGCGCCTATATCTGCGTCATGGACATCGACGTCGACACCGGCGTCTACAAGGTCCGCCGCTTCTACGCGCTGGACGACTGCGGCACGCGCATCAACCCGATGATCATCGAAGGGCAGGTGCATGGCGGGCTGACCGAGGCCTTCGCCATCGCGATGGGGCAGGAGATCCACTACGACGAGAGCGGCAACGTGACCACCGGCTCGTTCATGGATTTCTTCATCCCGACCGCGGTTGAGACGCCGAAATGGGAGACCGACTATACAGTGACGCCGTCGCCGCATCACCCGATCGGCGCCAAGGGCGTCGGCGAGAGCCCGAATGTCGGCGGCGTGCCCTGCTTCTCCAACGCCGTCAACGACGCCTTCTCCTTCCTCGGCTCCACGCACATCCAGATGCCGCATGACTACTGGCGCAACTGGAGGGCCGCCAAGGAGCTAGGGGCGCTGGGTTAGTCGAGAGGAGGATGAAGGAGCATCCGCCGATGGCCTCACTCTCCCGCGACGCCGTCGCCAGCCGCCTCGCCGAGGCAGGCTATATCGCCGACGCCGAGCTGGCGACGGCGATCGCCATCATGCAGCTTTTGCAGCGGCCGCTGCTGCTTGAGGGCGAGGCGGGCGTCGGCAAGACCGAGGTCGCCAAGGCCCTGGCCTTGGTGCACGGCACCGAGCTCATCCGCCTGCAATGCTACGAGGGCCTCGACCAGTCGGCCGCGCTTTATGAATGGAACTACCAGCGGCAGCTGCTGGCGATCGAGGCGCACAAGGGCACGAGCGATCCGGACCGGATCGAGGATGAAGTCTTCTCCGAGCGCTACCTTCTCGAACGTCCGCTGCTGGCGGCGATCCGCCGCCAGGCGCCGCCAGTGCTGCTGATCGACGAGATCGA
>JAFKFE010000145.1 GCA_017308345.1 Alphaproteobacteria bacterium
GATTGTCTGCTGATGCAGAATGTCCTGGCGGGGCCTCATCCCCAGGACATAGCTTCGCTGAAACCCAAGCTGGAACTGGCGGTCGATCGTCGCGGGATCCGCGGCTGGAAGATCGCCTACTCGCTCGATTTCGGTTTCATGGAGATCGATCCCGATGTTCGCGCCAACACTTTGCGGGCGGTCGACACCTTCCGCTCCCTCGGAGCCGAAATGGTCGAAGTCGATCTGCCCTGGTCATGGGAGGTCTACCAGGCCGCTGCGACCCATCACGCGACGCTGTTCGGCGCCTGGCTCGCGGAATATCTGGACGATCGCCAGTCGAGCCTGACGAGCTATGCCGCCGACTTCGCCCGAAAATCCCTGACGGTGACGACGCGCGATTATCTTGCGAGCCTCGATGTCGAGGGGCGCATCTACGCGCATTTCGGCCCGCTGATGGAAGAGCACGACCTGTTTCTCTGCCCGACCCTGGCGGTGCCCGCGGTCAAGGCCGATTTCGAGATGAGCGACCCGCTGCTGATAAACGGCAAGCCGATCGATTCCTATCTGGGCTGGACCATGGCATGGCCCTTCAACATGCTGAGCCGTTGCCCGGTGCTCGCCCTTCCCTCGGGACACGCCGGAACCGGAGTGCCCACGGGCATCCAACTGGTTGGCCGCACCTATGACGACGAGGCTGTGTTCCGCGCCGGTTTCGCGTACGAAAGCGCCGTGGGCGGCTGGTTCACCACGCCGCAAACACGCCCCGACCTGCCTTTCTGAGGTTTGCCATGAAGACCGTCTTTTCCGATCGTCACAAGCTGCAAAGCGTGGAAACCGAATTCTATCGGGGCAAATGGGTGGAAGCTTTCGAGATTCCGCGCCGGGCCCAACTGGTGCTGGACGCCGTGCGACGCGCCGGCCTCGGCCCGGTCGTCGAGCCCGAAGGCTTCGGCCTGGCGCCGGTTCTTGCCGTGCATGATCCCAATTTCGTCCGGTTTCTGGAAAACATCTGGGCCGAGTGGGTGGTGGAGGTCGGAGCCGTTCCGGCCTATCCGAACGTCTGGCCGCCACGGCGCACACGCATGATCCCGACCGTTCGCCCCGGTGCCGAGCTCGGCCGCTACGCGGTGGACATGAGCAG
>JAFKFE010000195.1:0-9630 GCA_017308345.1 Alphaproteobacteria bacterium
GATCACCGGGACGACAAAGCCGCCAACGTTGCCGACCACCTCGAAAACCGCTTCCAATACCTGCCCAGGCCTTTATGAATGACCCTGGGGCTCCCGATCATCACGAGGTTATCCATGACAATCCGCGCTGTCGTCTGGGGCGAGAATATCCATGAGCGGACCAACGAGGTGGTCGCCTCCATCTATCCGGACGGCATGCATTCGACCATCGCCACGGCGCTGAATGCGGACAAGGCGATCTCCGCCTCGACCGCCACGCTGGAGCAGCCCGAGCACGGCTTGCCGGAATCCCGCCTCGCCGAAACCGACGTGCTCATCTGGTGGGGCCACAAGGACCATGGCGCGGTGGCCGACGAGGTGGTCGAGCGCGTCGCAAGGCGCGTCTGGCAAGGCATGGGACTGATCGTGCTGCATTCCGGCCATTTCTCGAAGATCTTCAAGCGACTGATGGGCACGCCCTGCACGCTGAAATGGCGCGAGGCCGGCGAGCGTGAGCGGCTCTGGGTGACCAGCCCGAGCCATCCCATCGCCGACGGCGTCGGCGAGTTCTTCGAGCTCGAGAACGAGGAGATGTATGGCGAGCAGTTCGCCGTGCCGGAGCCGCTCGAAACCGTCTTCATCTCCTGGTTCCAGGGCGGCGAGGTGTTCCGCTCGGGGCTCACCTGGCGGCGCGGCGCCGGCAATGTCTTCTACTTCCGGCCCGGGCACGAAACTTACCCGACCTATCACGATGCGACGGTGCAGAAGGTGCTGCGCAACGCGGTGAAATGGGCGCACAACCCGCAAGGGCCGAAGCCCGCCATCCTCGATGCGCCGAACGTGCCGGTGGAAAAGGCGCTGGAGCCGATCGTCGAGCGGGGCGGCAAGCTGCACGGGCATGGCGAGGCCGGCTTCCGCTAAAAAAGGCGCTTCCCTGCTTCGCCTGGGATTGCGCGGATATAGCGCCTGGGTCACATTCGCGCCACATGATTGAATCGAACCAAATCGCCTGGAGGAGCAGGAAATGCGGCTTTTGATACTGGGTACCGGCTGGATGGCGCAGGAACATGCCCGCCGCTTCGGCGCCATCGAGGGCGTCGACATCGTCGGCGCGGTCGACGTCGATCCGGCTCGCGTCGGCGAATATGCCGACGCTTACAAGATCCCGAAGCGCTTCACCTCGCTGGAGGCGGCGCTCGACTGGGGCGATTTCGACGCGGTCGCCAATGTCACGCCCGACCGCATCCACCACCCGACCACCATGGCGCTGGTCGCCGCCGGCAAGCCGGCGCTGTGCGAGAAGCCACTGGCGGAAAATTTTGGCAAGGCCAGCGAAATGGCCTACGCGGCCGAAGCCGCGGGCGTCGTCAACATGGTCAACCTCACCTACCGCAATGTGGCGGCCCTGCAAAGGGCGCGTAAAATGGTACAGGCCGGCGAGATCGGCACGGTGCGCCATGTCGAGGCCTCGTATCTGCAGAGCTGGCTGGTGTCGAAAGCCTGGGGCGACTGGCGCACGGATCCGAAATGGCTGTGGCGGTTGTCGCGTGGCCATGGCTCCAACGGCGTGCTCGGCGATGTCGGCATCCACATCCTCGATTTCGCCAGCTATGGCGCCGCGCTCGATATCGACCATGTCTTCTGCCGGCTGCGCGCCTTCGACAAGGCGCCGGGCAACCGCATCGGCGACTACCAGCTCGATGCCAATGACAGTTTCGCCATGACGCTCGACTTTTCCAACGGCGCCTTCGGGGTGGTGCATGCCAGCCGCTGGGCCACCGGGCATATCAACGAACTGCGCCTGCGCGTCTATGGCGACAAGGGCGCCGTCGAGGTGGTGCACAATCCCGACGGCTCGATGCTGAAGGCCTGCGTCGACGGTAATGTCGAGAACGCCAAATGGGAGGAGCTCGACGCCGGCACGGTGCCGACCAACTACCAGCGCTTCGCCGAAGCGGTGAAGAGCGGCGTGCAGACCGAACCGACCTTCCGCCACGCGGCGGGCCTGCAGAAGGTGCTGGACCTCGCCATGGTATCGGATGAGAAACGCGCCGAGTTGAGGGCCAACGCGGATACGCAGTAGCGCCTTTCCTCGCCCGACAAAGTGGGAGCGAGGATGAAGTCACGGCCCGCGAGAAATCCCCACCGCAGCCGCAAGGCGAAAGGGACGTGCCCCCGGCCGGGGCACGGCCCCGCCTGGCGACTGCCGCGTCTTCGCCGCGCACCTTCTTCGACGCCGGTGACCGGCGAAGACGGGCGCGGCGGGACGCCTGGCTTCAGGCCGCCCGCCGACCTTCCTTCGGACGCAGGTTCTGGTTCATGCGGAACAGGTTCCGCGGGTCATAGCGCTTCTTGATCTCCAGCAGTCGGCTATAGTTGCCGCCATAGGCAGCTTCGACCCGGTCGATCTCGTCCTCCGGCATGAAGTTCACATAGGCGGTGCCGGCGGCATAGGGCTTTGCCGCCTCATAGATGCCGCGAGCCCAGTCGATACAGGCCTTGTCCATTGCCGGCTCGCGCCAGCGGGCATGGACGTTCATGACGAAATGCGAACTGCGCTGCGGAAACGCCGTGGCGTCCGCCTTGACCCGGCCCGCCGCTCCGCCGACATGGCCGAAGAATATTTCACATTCCGGGCCTGGAAGCCTGCCGATCGCCGCCGTGGCGACTTCGGCCACGCTATCGGAAAGCTCGGTGAAGTCATGGCTCTTCCAGTAGTTGCGGGCGCCGGGCGTAAGCAGCGGGTCGAAGGCCTGCTGCCAGCCTGTGAAAGGATTGGGCCCGACGACATCGGCGATCGGCGTGCCTATGGAGCGAAGCTTCCGCGTCGCCTTTTCGCCGGCCTCGATGTCGCCGCAATAGCACATGGCCAGCACCAGCACTTCCTTGCCGTGCCATTCGGCCGGCAGGAAGGGCAGCGGCGGCGCCTGCCGCATGACCACCCAGCAGGTCAGTTCGTCGGGCGCGGTTTCGAGCGCCGCGCGATATTCCCGCAGCACTTCCGGCGCATCGGCGAAGGGGTGTACGACGAGGCCCGACAGCACTTGCGGCCCGAACTGGTGAAGTTGGAACTCGAAAGCCGTGACGATGCCGAAATTGCCGCCGCCGCCGCGCAACGCCCAGAACAGATCGGGGTTTTCGCTCTGGCTGGCGCGCAGCAGCTTGCCGTCGGCGGTGACCACGTCGGCCGAGACCAGATTGTCGATGGTCAGCCCGAATTTGCGGGTGATCCAGCCGAAGCCGCCACCCAGCGTGAGGCCAGCAATACCGGTGGTCGAATTGATGCCGGTCGGCAACGCCAGACCGAAGGCCTGTGTTTCCCTGTCGACATCGACGAGCGTGGCGCCGGGTCCAACCCAGGCCCGCCTCGACGCGACATCGACCCGTACCGACTTCATCAGGGACAGATCGATCATCAGGCCGCCATCACAGACGGCACTGCCGGCGATGTTGTGGCCGCCGCCACGCACGGAGACGAGGAGCTCGTTTTCACGCGCGAAATTCACGGCGGCAACGACATCGGAGGCCCCGACGCAGCAGACAATCAGCGCAGGCCGCCGGTCGATCATGCTGTTCCAGATGCCGCGGACACCGTCGTAGGCGTCGTCGCCTTTCCGCAGAACTGTGCCGCGTATACGTGCCGAAAATGTCTCAAGGGTCGCGGCATCGACGGTCGTCTTGCCACCTTCAAGGGTGGTGAAGCTTATGGCGTTCATGCTTTCCTCCCGTTCCTGTTGATGAGCCCCCCATCTTTTTCGCAATATTTTAGTTTGTCCTTATATTAATCGCCGCGCAAGTTTCAACGGGCAGCGCGCCCGCCGTCCGCGCTTCGTCGCGGCGGCAAGAAAGCGGTGCGCGGAAGGAACCGACCTTCCGCCACGCGGCGGGGCCGCAGACGGTGGCTGGACCTCGCCACGGTGTCGGACGAGAAGCGGGCGGAGTTGCGAGACAACGCGGAAACGCGGTAGCCATTTCCTCTCCCGCGCCAAACGCGGGGGCGAGGAAACTAAATTCCGCGATAAATCCCGACCGCCGCCGCAACCAGTGCCGCGTTGCCGTCCGCCACGCTGCCGTCCGGCAATTCCTTGCCGTCCTCCAAGCCAACCCGCGTCGACAGCCTCCGCGCCGCCGCCCTTTGCACGAAGGGCCATACGGTCGCGTTCTCGCCATGCAGTAGAATGGAACGCCGGATGCCGGCGCGTTGCAGCACATTCCCGATGCCGTCCGCCACCGCAAAGGCCTCGTCCAGTGTCTGCTCCGAAATCTCGATCAGCACGCGCAGCACGCGGCCGCCATGGTCCAGACCGACCAGCCGCTCGGCGTCGGCGATGGATGCCAGGCCGGCCTCGATGCCAATGCCCCGCTGGCGCAGGCTTTCCATGACGACCGGCGCCGCTGTTTCGCTCAAATTGACCGAGGCATAGTCGGGCAGCTCGCGCCAGCCGGAGATTGCAACCAGCGTGCGCAGGTCGTCCTTCTCGATCCAGGCGCCGGTGGAAACGCCGATCAGCGTGCCCGGACAGGCGCGGCGCAATGCAGCGACCGTCCTGTCCATCGCTTCCGGCGCAAGGCTCTCTCTTCCGTCGGCGCCGCGCGCATGGACATGGAACTCGGCCGCGCCCGCCGCGATCGAGGCAGCGGCATCGCGCGCCATGGCCTCAGGATCGAGCGGCAAAGCGGGGTGGAAGTCGGCGGGGCGCGCGCCGTTGATGCAGGCCTGGACGATCATCCTTGCGGCAATCCTGTTTCGACTGGCCGGAGCCTAGCGCAATGCCGCAATGATCGGAACGGATCCAGCGAAGCCTGCTGACAGACCGAGGCAGCGAACAAGCCAATTCCCCTGGCCCGCCGGCCAGGGGAATTGGTTGTGATCGTGGACGATCGCCGAGCTTCGAAACCGTTACGCCGGCACGCGCTTCAGCGCCTGCGCCATGCAGTGGATGCCGCCGCCGGTCTTGGAGATTTCGCTCATGTCGACGGCCGCGACCTCGAAGCCCTGCGCCTTGAGCTTTTCGATCAGCGTCTTGCTGGAGGTCGGCGCGATCACCCGGTCCTTGCCGAGCGACATGAAGTTGCAGCCGAGCGCCATCGTGTCCTGGAAGGGCACGTCGATTATCTCGTGGCCCTTGCCCTTCAGCCAGTCGACGATGCCGGGCTCGGTGCAGGCGAGGCACACCGCTGTGAGCTTTTCGGCGATCGGCACCACCATCAGGTCGATATGGACATAGTACTCGTCGATGAAGGCGAGACGCGTCTCCCAGCCTTCCTTGTCGAACCATTCCTTCACCTGACGCGCGCCCTCCTCCTGGGTGCGGGCGCCGCCGCAGCCGATCAGCACGACGCCTTCCTCGATGACGTTGAAGTCGCCGCCCTCGAAAGTGCCGGCCGTCACCATGTCGTAGATCGGGATGCCGAGCTTTTCATAGGTACGGATGGCGGCGTAGTTCTCGCCGCGCCGCCACCAATTGGCCATGGCGGTGATGAACGCGCCGTAGGGCGTCATGACGCTGGAATCGCGCGAATAGACCTGCATCGGCAGTTCCGGCGTCGGCTCGTGCCAGTGGATGTTGACGCCGAAATGCTCGTAGGCGGCGACGAGGTCCTTGTGCTGCGCCTGCGCGATCTGGACGTTGCAGGGCGCCTCGCGCAGGTGCTTTCTCGACAGCGAGCTGGTCGACAGATGGCGCAGGAAATTGGGCGAGCCGAGCAGGACGTCGGTCAGCACATCGGTCTCGTTGGCGAAGCCCCAGGCAGTCAGCGGCTTGGTGCCGCCATTGGGATTGCGGCGTTGCAGCGAGAACGGCTCGGCGACGATGCGGTCATGGACGGTCATGAAGTTCTCCTCTGGATTGTTCTGTTGATCGGTCATGCGGTGGAAGCGGCCGGAATCCACCAGTCGCGCCCGCGCGGCGTGGTGACATATTCCGGCCAGCGGAAATTGATCGGCGGTTCGTAGTCGCAGAGCGGCGCGATCCAGTTCGAGCCGCCCACGCCGCCGCCGGTTCGCTTCACGAACTCGTCCATCGCGGCGTCGCGCGCGGCCTTGTCTTCCAGCAGGCGCAGCGCGGTCAGCGCCACCGTCTTCGACGCGCAGGCGACCATCGGGTCGATGGTGGCGGAAATGCCGCCCAGCGCGTTCATCGCCCAGGACGGGTAGACATGGCCCTTGGCCGCGCGCAGCGCCGGGCGGGCGATATAGAAGCGCGATGTCGGCGCGTGCCAGCTCATGTCGGTGTAGTCGTCGGAGGTGGAGTTCAACTGCGACGGCGGCAGGTCGCGGCGCAGGATCGCCTCCGCCTCTTGCGGCGAGATCAGCTGTTCCAGTTCGTCGATGAACGGATTTTCGGTCGCCTCGCCGCCGGCATTGACCTGGATCTCGCGGGCGATGGCTTTCGCCTCTTCGCCCCACTGCGGCGCGCCAACCGTCGAAAGCGCCTGATAGGTGATGTCGGCCATGGCGTGGTTGGCCAACCCCGGCCGCGACTTCGACACCCAGTGGCGTTCATGGCGGCAGCCGCTCATCCTGGCGGCGGCTTCGGCGTTGCGGTCGAGCACGGCGGTCACCTGCTCGGCCATCGCAATGGTCGGCACGCGGATCATGTACTGGATCTCGGCCAATCCGGCCGGCAGATTGTCGGCGGTCGCCTGGCCGGCGGTGAGGATCGCCTCGCTGATCGACCAGCCGCCTTGATGGGTGAGCATGGAATCGCGCAGCGCCTTGGAGGCCATGTACATCATCATCAGCGCGTCATTGGCTCCGGGCGCCCTGACCGCCGAATGCGCCTGCGGGATAGGCGCCGCGTCACTTGCGCGAACCCAATTCTCGGGCTCGTCGCAGATGAAGCGGTAGATCATCGAATAGGCCGCGCCGCAATGCGTGTCCCAGCGCGCGGTGTTGCAGAGCGGCAGCATGTAGAAGGGATGGAAGGAGATCATGCCGGCAAGGCCGTCATAATAGCCCTTGGCCGCATGGATCGGCCATGCTCCAGCATCGCCGCCTTGGTGGCGAGCAATCCGCCGAGGCTGCCGATGCCAAGGCCGGAATGCGGATCGGTGTGGCCGCCCGCTTCGGCGCCGAGACCCGGCCGCGCGCGCTTAACCGTCGCGGCGTCCTGGCAGTTGCCGGGCACGGCGTCGTATTCGCCATACATGCCGATCACCGGTCCGTCGCCATTCGTCCAATGGGCGCAGAAGGCGGTCGGCATGCCGCCGGAGCCTTCCTCGACCGAAAAGCCCTCGCGCTTCAGCCGGTCCACATACCAAGCCGCCGACTGGTATTCGCGCCAGGCGGTCTCGCCGAAATCGAAGATGGTGCGCGTCCAGGCCGACAGCAGCGGCTGTATACTGTCTATGCAGGCGAGCGCGGTTTGCTGCGCCGAGGTCGTCACCGGTTTGTCCATATCTCAAAGAAAGCAGTGAAGCGGCTCGTCAAAAAGTGATATGTTTTCCCGGCTCGTGCAAATTCGGTTCACCTGAGGCCTCTTGCGAATACCTTCCACGCAGGCGCTGCGCGCCCTCGACAGCTTCGCCCGTCACGGCAGCGTCTGGCGCGCCGCCGATGAGCTTCACCTCACCCGAAGCGCCGTCTCGCATCAGCTCAGGCTGCTCGAACGCGACCTCGGCTTCGACCTTTTGCAGCGCATCGGCAAGGGCGTGGCGCTGACGCCGCGCGGCCAACGCTATGCATCGGACGTGCGCAAGGCGCTGACCGTGCTCGGCGACGCGGGAACGCAGAACAGCGGCGCCGGCGTCGGCGGCTCCTTCGGCATCTCCTGTCCGCCGGGCTTCGCCTCGATGTTCCTGTGCACCCATATCGGCGAATTCCAGCAGATGTATCCGGATGTGGCGCTCTCCGTGCTGACGCCAAGGCGGCTCGACGACGTCAGCAATCCGGAGGCCGACGCCTTCATCGCCTTCGGCGTGGGCAACTGGCCGAACCGGGCGGTGGAACTGCTTTGCGAGGTCTCCTTCACGCCGCTCTGCAGCCCGACACTGCTCAACAAGATCGGCGGATTTTCCAAACCCGCCGATGTGCTGCGCGCCAATCTCCTGCATCTCAGCGATACCGAGGACTGGGCGCGCTGGCTGGCCCTGTCCAAGGTGGAAAATCCCGACACCGAAGGCGGCATCTTCTTTTCCGACATGAACCTCGTCTTTTCGGCGGCGATCGCCGGCCAGGGAATTGCGCTCGGCGATGAACTGACTGGCCGCCGGGCGCTGAGCGAGGGCCGGCTGGTCAAGCCCTTCGAAGCGTCGGTCCCCTCGCCGCGCGCGTATTTCCTTGTCTTCGAGCACGCAAAGGCCGGACATCCGGTGCTCAACGCCTTCAGCGATTGGTTGAGGGCGAAGCTGTCGGAAGACAGGCTTTAGACGTATGAGATTAGCCAATCTCCTCCACAAGGGGGAGATTGGCAGCTCCAGCGTCGCTCCCTTTCACCACACGTGAATCAAATTTGCCGATCAGGCGAAAACTATTCGGTTGCGGCGAACCGCACCCATGCCTACGATTTGGGGCGACGGTGAGGACAGAGGCAGGATGCAGCAACCCGGCCGGGCCGCAGAAATCAAAGCGAACGGGATCGGCAAGAGCTTCGGCTCGTTCCGGGCGCTGGACAATCTGACGCTCGACATCGGCCGCGGCGAGTTCCTGACGCTGCTCGGTCCCTCCGGCTCCGGCAAGACCACCTTCCTGATGATCCTTGCCGGCTTCGTGCAGCCGAGCCAGGGCAAGCTTTTCAGCGACGGCGTCGACATCACAAACCGGCCGGCCGAGCAGCGCGCCGCCGGCATGGTGTTCCAGGGCTATGCGCTGTTTCCGCATATGAGCGTCGAGCAGAACATCGCCTTCCCGCTCAGGGTGCGCAAGAAATCCGCTTCCGAGATCAAAAACCGTGTCGGCGAGATGGTCGAGCGCGTCGGGCTCAAGGGCCACGAGAAGAAGCTGCCGGCGCAGCTTTCCGGCGGCCAGCAGCAGCGCGTGGCGCTGGCCCGCGCGCTTGTGTTCGAGCCGGGCGTGCTGTTGCTCGACGAGCCCTTCTCGGCGCTGGACAAGAGCCTGCGCGGCCAGATGCAGGCCGAGATGAAGCGGCTGCACCAGGAGACCGGCACCACCTTCGTCTTCGTCACCCACGATCAGAGCGAGGCGCTGGCGCTGTCCTCGCGCGTCGCCATCTTCAACCACGGCAAGCTTCTGCAGGTCGGCAGGCCGGACGAGGTCTATGACCGCCCGGCCAACCGCTTCGTCGCCGAGTTCCTGGGCGAGATCAACATGCTGCCGGTGAAGGGCGTGCGACCCGCCGACAATGGCGCGACAGGCCTGTGCGAGGACCGGGCGGTCAACATGCGCTGCAAGGCCGAGGCGATCAAGGGAGACGCGATCCTCGCCATACGCCCCGAGGACATGTCGATCGCGCCGGAAGCGTCGATCAGTGAGAACGGCATCGCCGCGACGGCTGTCGCCTCGACCTATCTGGGCGCGGCGACCAAGCTCGACCTCACCACGCGCCAGGGCGCCAGGGTCACCGTCTCGGTGCCGAACGAAGTCGCGGCCGCCGCCTTGAGCAAAGGCAATTCCGTCTGGCTGACCTGGCCGGCGGAGAAGGGTTTCCTCCTTCCGGACGGAGGACAGTAGCGAGCGCCGCCGCGGCCTGA
>JAFKFE010000195.1:9639-20682 GCA_017308345.1 Alphaproteobacteria bacterium
AATCAACGACAACAAGGGGAACTGACATGACAAACGATACGAAGAAACACGCAATGGAAAACCTCGCCGAGCGGGCGAAGCGCGGTGAGATTTCACGCCGCCAGTTCGCGCAGCTCGCGGGCCTCGTGCTCGCCGGCACGCCGATGCTTTTGCGCTCGACCGGCGCTTTCGCCGAGACCAAGGGGCTGGTGCTGGTGAACTGGGGCGGCGACGCCATCACCGCCTATGACGCGGCCTACGGCCAGGCCTTCACCAAGGATACCGGCATCCCGGTCAAGATGGACGGCTCCGGCCCGACGGAAGGCGCGATAGCCGCGCAGTATAAGAGCGGCGCGCCGACCTGGGACCTCGTCGACGTCGACCCGTTCTCGGCCATCACGCTGGGCGGCCAGGGCATGCTCGAGCCGATCGACTACAAGATCGTCGACAAGAGCAAGATGCGGCCGGGCTTCGGCTGGGAGTATGCCGCGTCGACCTACTTCTTCTCCTATGTCATCGCCTACGACTCGCAGAAATTCGGCTCCAACGCGCCGACCGGCATGGCCGACTTCTTCGACGTCAAGAAATTCCCGGGCAAGCGCTCGCTCTACAAATGGGGCGTGTCGAGCTGGGAGGCAGCGCTTCTCGCCGACGGCGTGGCGCCCGCCTCGCTCTATCCGCTCGACCTCAAGCGCGCGCACGACAAGATCGCCGCCTTCAAGGAGAACGTCGTCTCCTACTGGGGCGGCGGCGCCGAGAGCCAGAGCGTGCTGCTCAATGGCGAGGCCTCGATGGCGATCGTGTGGTCGACCCGCGCCTCGCTGATCGAGCAGGACTCCGGCGGACAGATCAAGTTCATCTGGGACCAGGGCCTGATCTCGCCCGGCGCGCTGGCGGTGCTGAAGAACAATCCCGGCGGCAAGGACGCGGCGATGAAGTTCATCGCCAGCACCCAGGATCCGCAAAAGGAACTGGTGATGTTCGACAAGCTCGGCCAGGGTCCGGCCAATCCGGCGGCCGACGCGCTGATCCCGGCCGACAAGAAGCGCATCAACCCGGTCGACCCGGAAAACATGAAGAAGCAGATCGCGCTCGACATGGACTGGTACGCCAAGAACTACGGCGCGGCGCTCGACGAATACACCAAGATCATCTCGGCCTGACCGGCCGAGAGCTTCTTACCGATGAGAGGCACCCTCTCCGACAGGATGGGCGCGGCGCTGCTGATGGCGCCGCTGCTCCTGTTCCTCGTCCTTGCCTATGCCTGGCCGTTCCTCGGCGTGGTGAAGTGGAGTTTTACCCTCCCCACGCCCGGGCTCGGCCAATACCACGCCTTGCTCACCGACGAGCTGGTGCAGTCGGTGTTCATCCGCACGCTGCGCATCGCGGCAATCGTCACGATCGTCTCCGTCACCGCCGCCTATGCCATCACCGTGGTATGGGTGCGCGGCAGCCCGGTGCAACGCGTGCTCGCCGAATTCTGCATCCTGGTGCCGTTCTGGATCTCGGTGCTGACGCGCGCCTTCGGCTGGGTGGCGCTGCTCTCCAATCGCGGCCTGATCAACACCTGGCTACAGTCGATCGGCTTCATCTCGGAACCGCTGACGCTGGTGCGCAACGAGTTCGGCGTCGTCGTCGGCATGTCGCATTTCCTCATTCCCTTCGCGGTGTTTCCGCTGGCATCCGCCATGCGCAGCCTGGACGAGCGCGTGCTGCTTGCCGCGCGCGGGCTGGGCTCCAGCCGTATGCGCACCTTCTGGACGGTGTTCGTGCCGATGACGCGCTCGGGCATCATCGGCTCTGCGCTGATCGTCTTCGTCTTCTCGCTCGGCTTCTTCGTCACGCCGGCGATCCTCGGCGGCGGCCGCAGCGTCATGATCGCCGAACTGATCTATCTGCGCATCTTCCAGAGCCCGGACTGGGGGCTGGGCGCCGCGATCAGCGTCGTGCTGGTGGTGTTCGTGGCCGCGCTGATGGCGCTGCTCTTCCGCTACGTCAAACCGAAGCAATTGGTGTAGCGCGATGCCGACCTACCGTCCCGGTCCCGTCTCGCTCATCCTCGCCGTGCTGGTGGCGCTGTTCCTTTTGATGCCGCTGCTTGCCGTCATCCCGGTGTCGCTGACGCCGAGCCGCATGCTGACCATGCCGACGGGTGAACTGTCGCTGCGCCACTACCGCTCGCTGATCGAGGACCCGCGCTGGCTGGACTCCATCCTGCTGTCGATCCGGATCGGCGTGGTGAGCAGCGCGCTTTCCACGGTGCTGGCGCTTGCCTTCAGCCTGGGCGTCTGGATGTTCCAGCCGCGTTTCACCGCCACCCTCGTCGGCTTCGTGCTGCTGCCCATGGTGGTGCCGCCGGTGGTCTCGGCGGTGACGCTCTATTTCCTGCTCACCTCGGTCTCCGGCATCACCTCGTTCTTCGGCTACGACACCTGGCTCGGCGTCGCCATGGCGCATTCGGTGATGACCGTGCCCTTCGCCACGGTGCTCATCCTGGTGTCGCTCAGCCAGCTCGACCGGCGTATCGACCTTGCCGCGCGCGGCCTCGGCGCCAGCGTGTGGGAACGCGCGACGCGCGTCATCATGCCCAACATAAAGTTCGGCATCGTCACAGCCGCCCTGCTCTCTTTCGTGCTCTCCTGGGAAGAGATCGGCGTGACGCTGTTCATCACTTCGGTGAACGCGATCACGCTGCCGCGCCTGATGTGGATGGGCCTGCGCGACAACATCGACCCGGCGATCGCCGCGCTTTCGGTGATCCTGATCGTCATCACCGTGCTGGTGCTGGCGGTGCGGAGCGTGATCGCCGGACAGAAGGCGTCGCCATAGAGCGGTTCCTTTTTCGTGGAACCGGCGAGCCGCTCGATCTCCAGGCGGAAGATCGCCCACGTTGTTTCCAGAATTGCTCTTCGCCGAAAAACGAAAGAGGCCCGCCAGGAGCGGCGGACCTCTTACGGAGCCGAAGTGGAAGCTCGGCGCCGTCGTGATCCGGGGGTGTGGATCGCTTCGGAGGTTAGCCAACCGGGCTCAGCCGGGCGACTTACAAATCCGTAAACTTCGGCCTGACCAGGCGCCGGCCGCGCGAGAAAAGTCTCGCTCTATCAGTGCCTTGCGGGGAACATCCGGACTGGAGCCATCCGCCTGTCAAAGAAACGTGATGAAACGCATGTCCGGCGAAGAGCGCGCGGGGCAGGCTTCGGGGCGTTGGAAAGGCTCGGCGCCGCCGCCATGCGGCTCGTCTGTCCAGGCTCCGCGCCATCAAGGCACCGCGCCGGACGAAGGCCCCCCGGCCTCGTCCGTGCGTGGCAGCCGGTTCAGGCGGCCTGCGGCCGCCGCATCCTCTCGACAAACGCCTGCCTTGCCGGGCCGGCAAGCGGCTTTTCCGTCGCCAGCAGGCCGTCGAGCAGCGCCAGAAGTTCGCGCGCCGCCGAGGACTTGCAGGAATAATAGACCATCTGACGATCGCGGCGGGTCTCGACCAGGCCAAACCTGCGCAGTTTGGCCAGGTGCTGCGACAGCGCCGATTGGCTGAGTTCGACCTTGTCGGCAAGCACGCCGACAGAGAGTTCGCCCTCGACCAGGTAGTTCATGATGAGCAGACGCTTCTCGTTGCCCATCACCGCAAGAAAGGCAGCCGCGCTTTCTGCGTTGGCGGTAAGTTTCTTGGTGACCATCGATTTCCCCATGGTTCATGCTCTTCCGAAGGCCATGGGGGCAAATGGCTTCAGAGTTCCAGAGCGTTAATGAGCATGCCCCGATTTGGACACGGGACCTGCCCTGCTTCTTTTGCGACCAGAACCCCTTCGCAACCCGGTTGCCACCACGTCGGGGTCGTTGGTCTCGGATAGACGCGCGATGCTTTTTCCTAGCGCAAGTCAATGCAGACTCGGAAAAATTCCACGCTGCTAATACGTATCAGCGTGGCGCTCATTCGGCAAGAATATAACGAGGCCGGCAAAGCACGGCCGGCCACGGGCGGAAGAAGGGCCAAGGCGGAAGCGCCTAGTGAAGGCAACCTCGCCGCGACTCACTCCCAATCTCGAAACATGCTAATATTAGCCGGGAAAAAGAGCCGGGCTGCAGGAGGGAACCATGTCCACCATGCGCAGCACATTCACCCCCGAGGAAACGGCCATGCTTGCCCGCGTCTATGAGAACGGCGCCATCGAGGGTGAAACCGACGGACAGAAGGAAGCACGCGCCTCGCGCATCATCGCCAACTACATGGCGGGCATCACCGACGAGGCGGAGTTGATCGAGCTTTCACGCCGGCCGCTTGGGAGGTGAGCGCCGCGCGAGCCGGCCTCACATCAAGTTGACGTTTCGGACCGGAACTCTCAGGTTAGATATTGCATTCCGACACATTCGGGAGGTTTCGCGATGATGCAGGGATGGTTTTCAAAGCCGGTCGAAATCGCCGTCGGCGTTTCCGGCTCGATCCGTCACATATCCAATGCCGAACAAGCGGCCGAGCTTCTGGCCGGGCAATGGCGCGACGCCGGCAGCGCGCTGCATGGCGCGGCGCTGCTGGCCTGCCGCCGGGCGATCCACGGCGACGTCACGGCGGACAACGCCAGGGAGGCCTTCATCGTCGCCGCGCGCGAGGCGCATGTGCTGGTGGAATAGAGCATGGCGAGGCTCCGCGGACCTGCCTACCGATAGAAGAGCCATAAGAGCACCGCCATCGCGAACACTGCCGGAGAGAGCAGGATGCCGGCCCGAAAGATGCACATGGCCAGGTAGAGCGGAGTGAGCATGCCTGGCGGCGCCGGCCTTCTATCGATTGCCGGCACCGACCGAAAACCGGCGCATCGTTCGAAAGGCAAGCACCCGGTCCGCTTCAGCGCGCATGCGATTTTTCCGGGCCTCCTCGTAAAACCCGAAAGCGGTCGCCATCAGCGTCGCGGCGGTCATGGTGAGGGCAAGCATGGCGATAAGCATGAGAGGTCTTCCCGCGTTTCATCAGCCTGCCGCAATGATTAGCGCCGCCCGCGCGGACGCGTCAGTGACTTTGGTCACATGATTTTCGAGCGGTCGATTTTCGAGCGGTCCGCGGGCACCCGCAAACGGGCAGGCGCGGGCATAGGACCTCGATCAGGCGAAACCGCCAAGCACTTCCGGAAACTGGACCGCCATCGCTCCTGCATCCGCGTGGCCGGCATAGATCCCGTGCATCTTGGCGCCGTCATATCTGGCCCTGCGGCGCTGCACGTCCTTGCCGAACAGACCGGCAACGGCGTCGAAACGCCGGAAGAAGCGCTTCATCACGCCGCGTTCGAAAGGAATGCGCTGCTCGAAAGGCCCGCCCCAGGGCGTGTCCCTCGCCAGGTCGCGCCAGATGCTCAGCGCGTCGAGTTCGACCCCGACCTGATTGCCCCATGGCTTGCCGCCCGCGAAATGCCTGGCCCAGGCTTGCGTGAAACGGAACTCCCTCGTTCCGAGCGACTGCAGGTTCCAATTTGGATGCATCGTCTGCCATTTGCCCTCGAAGGCGACGTTCAGGGCATTTTGATCGTTCATCCTGCCGTCCATGGCGGTCTTACGCGTGCGCTCCAGTAGGGCGTCTTCCCGGACGGCGTCCATGTCGAAGACGACGACACCCGAATTGAAGTATGGCGCGCCGGGGGCCAGCTTGAGCTTCTGCCGGTACGAGGGCCTGAAATACATGTAGTCGTCATGCGCGGCGAGCAGCGGAGCGCGCAGCCCCTGCCCGGCCAGATCGTTGATGTCCCGGTTGAAGAGAACGTCGCAATCCGTGTATGCGATGCGGTCATACGGCTCGAAAACCGGAAGCCGGTCGGCGAAAAGCCGAACGTAGGCGGCGATGCTGTAGGTTCCGAAGCGGAAGCCGAAATTCGTCATGAAGTCGGTGACATCGACCAGCCCGACCTTGCCTTTCAGCAGATGGCGGGCGACTTCGAGATCCGGATTCCTCGCACCGGTGTAGAGCAGAAAGCCGTCGATCGGGGTCGAGACGTCGAGTATCCGACGCGCCGCCAGGCAGGCATACGGGAAGTAATTGGCATCCGTCGCCAGGAAGAAGCACTTGGTCATTCGTCAACCGCGACCCGTCATTTCGTTGCGGTGCCTGCCACAAAATGCTTCTCGACAAAAGTCTCGATCGGGCCGGTCAGCGCGGCCGCCTCGCCTTTGATCTTCTCGTCGTCCCAATGCCACCATTCGATGGCGAGCAGCTTCGAGACGATGTCCTGCGAAAAGCGGTATCTGATCAGCCTTGCCGGGGAGCCGCCGACGATCGCGTAGGGCGGCACGTTCTTCGTGACCACTGCCCCTGCCCCGACGACGGCGCCGTCGCCGATTTCGACGCCCGGCAAGATCATGGCGCCATGGCCGATCCAGACATCATTGCCGACGGTAATGCCGCCCGGCCTGCCGCCATTCGCGATCGGCTCGGGCCGTTTCAGCAACCGGCTGTGGATCGGAAATGACGTCGCGCTGCCGGTCGGATGCTGGCCCGAGCACATGAAAAGAACCTGGCCCGCGACCGAGCAGAAGGCTCCGATTTCCAGCGGCGCGTCCTTTGAGGGAAACAAGACCTTTCGCCATGTCACGCCGTAGGTGTGACGGCCGACCGTCACATGCCGCGGCAATTTGGAGCGCGCGTCCCTCAGCCATCTGGAAAGCGTCGACATCCCGCAACCCTTTCTGTGACTTGGTGACTTGGCGACATAGCCCCATAGCATCCGGATCGGAGCCAAGGCAAAGCCACAAGGCGCTGCTGGCGATTGCGCCGACCGGCACTACTCCAATTCGCTTGATTTTCCCCCGGCGCCGGGCAAAGAGAACGTCGGGGGGCCGCCGCAACTGCGAGACAGCCTTGGCATTCAAACCGATAGTTGACCGATTGAGCCGAAGCCGGGCGGTGATCCGGATAAAGGCGCTCAGGAACCAGGTCGTCTACAGGATTTTCGAACATCGAGGACGCGCATCCGGCCGTCTTCTGGCAAAGGAATTGCAGGACGCAGGGGTATCGCGTCTGTGCATTACCATCGCGTTCAACGTGCCATGGGTGATCGACGCTTTGACGAAAGCGTGGGAGATGCAGCCGCCAGGCATGACACTGGTGGTCGTCGACAACTCGACGAAGGTTTCGGCGAGAGAAAGCATCGCACGCATCTGCAAGATGCGCGGCGTGCCCTATCTTGCCCTGCCGATGCGGGTCGAAAAGCATCTGTCGCGATCGCATGGAACGGCGATCACATGGGCGTTCCACAACATCGTGCGCCACCTGGAGCCGGAACTGTTCGGCTTCATCGATCACGACTGCTTCCCGGTCGCGCCGTTCGACCTCCCGTCCAAGCTGGCCGGCAAAGCGGTGTACGGCCGCAGGGCGTACGGCACCGAGAACCACGTCTACAAGGCCAAGCCGGGCGACCGGCACTGGAATCTGTGGGCAGGCTACTGCTTCTACCGGTTCTCCGCCGTGGCCGCCTACAAACTGAATTTCGAGCCGCGCATAAACCTCGGTCTCGACACTGGCGGCGCCAACTGGGCGACCCTTTATTCGAAACTCGCCGAGACGGATGTCGCCGTCGCGGCCGTGGAACAGCGGCCGATGACGATGGCAGGCGCGGTAGGCCATCACGAATTCATCGAAAGCGCCTTCTTCCACCTCGCCGGCGTGTCGTACCCCGAAAGGCCCGGCTATCATCACCGCACGGTGGAGCATCGCGAGATGCTGCGGGATTATGTATGGAACACCTATCTGGGCGGCCCGGCCGGACAGGCTGCGAGCGATTTCTGAGCGGGGATCTGCCGCTACCGAGCCGCAGGCTCAGATTCAGACCCCGGAGTCAACCAGTCCTCACAACCCATTGAACCAATTGGCGATCCCGGCAGGATTCGAACCTGCGACCATCGGCTTAGAAGGCCGGTGCTCTCCCGCCGAGACGGGACCTGTTGGCAGAACGTTGTTAAGCCGCGTGCAAGGTCGGTATAGCGCTCACATCCACTTCCCGCTCGGCGTGCCACGCGTCATAGGCCGCCTGCATTCGAAGCCAGATTGCAGCGCCGTCGCCGAGCCGCAGCGGCCGGCGAAACCGGCTTCCGTTCGCGAGTGA
Source organism: Alphaproteobacteria bacterium (assembly GCA_017308345.1). Taxonomy (GTDB): domain Bacteria; phylum Pseudomonadota; class Alphaproteobacteria; order Rhizobiales; family Rhizobiaceae; genus Mesorhizobium. Next base: position 17,700 of record JAFKFE010000195.1, read on the forward strand.
TATCGTAGAGCTGCTGTCGCGAGATTCCGAGCAACCGGGCAATTTCCACCTTGGTCTTTCCGGTCGCCGGGATGATGTCCTCAAGCAGCGCTCCCGGGTGGGACGGGCAACGTTCAATCGGACGCTTCGGCTTGTGCTCGCTCATCAACCAAACTTCCCCAGTCTGTCCGCCTCAATGATACTGCTCGAAATCGACGCGGGCGGCGTCTTCGCCGTCGAATTCAAATGTGATGCACCACGGGCCGTTCACGTGAACCGTATAGCGGGTCGGATCGAAGCCTCTCAGCGCGTGAAAATCAAACCCTGGCAGGTTCATATCTTCCGGCCGCTCGGAAGCCTCAAGACGGTCAAGCCTGACCAGGATGCGCTTATGCATCTTAACATCAATCTTCCCGGTTTTCCCGGTCTCGAACAAATCGGCCAGCGCTTTGCTCTTGAATGACTTGATCATGCCTCACGTAAGCAGATAGCGTACATAAGTCAAGCTCTCGTAAGCAAAAAGCTTACGTTTGCGATCAACAGGAATGTCAAAGAATGGCGATCCCGGCAGGATTCGAACCTGCGACCATCGGCTTAGAAGGCCGGTGCTCTATCCAGCTGAGCTACGGGACCGTCGGCCGGCCGGGCCGGCTGATGCGCGTTACGCCAGGCGATGCAAGACTCGAAAGTCAGTGCGTCCAGTGCGTCCTGCGGTCATAGCGGAAATTGTCCGAATAGGAAATCTGCCGGCGCTTGGCTTCCTTCGGCTCTTCGACGCGGTAGGCGATCTTTTCCTTTTCGGCGTAGGCCACCGCCTCTTCCTTCGTGTCGAAGGTCAGCTTCACCTGGCTCAGCATGTCGCCCGAGGTTGTGTAGCCCATCAGCGGGTCGATCTTCTTGCGCTGGGCGGGATCGAACTCCAGCACCCAATGTCCGGTCTTGGCCTTGCCGGACTGCATCGCGGTTTTGGCTGGACTGAAAATGCGCGCGGACATGACCACCTCTTTGCCGCCCGACGATCCGGGCATCGTTGTTCGGCGCCGCCTCCGAGCCTCCCGTCGGGAGCCCGAAATCTCGCGCCAACCCGTCATTACTGTGCAATGGCCGTGGCGGCAAGGCCGCAAGCGGCGCTCCGCCAGCGATCGCGTGGGGGACCTCGGCGCGCCGACGACATCAGGAGACCGGCCCGCGTCGTCGTGGCGGCGGCCGAGCGCAACCGCCGTTGCGTTGCCGGGTTTGATTAGCCGGCCCTTCAATATCCGCGACACAATGCCGGGGGCTTTGCAACACCCGCCTATTCCTTTTGGCCCGCACGCGGCATACATCAGATACATGGTCGTGCCAGTTGAAGGCATGATGACGACGACGAAGACACGAATGGGCGCGCAAGCGGAAGTCTCGCCGTCGGGGGCCGGCGAGCCGGCGATACTGGACGGCGTAATTGTCATCGGCGCGGGCGCCGCCGGGCTTGCCGCCGCGCATGCGCTGGTCACGGCTGGCATGACGACCCAAATCCTCGAGCGCGAGCAGAGGCTGGCCGAGCCCTGGCACCGCCGCCACGACAACCTGCACCTCAACACGCATCGTGACCTCTCCCGCTTGCCGGGCGCATCCTATCCGGCGGGGACGCCGGCCTTCCCGCACCGCGGCGCCGTCATCCGCCACCTCAACGAGTTCGCCGAGATGCACCGGCTGCCGGTCGCCTTCGGCGTCGAAGTCGATGAGATCGCGTTTCGCGGCGACCACTGGCTGCTGCGGACGAGCGAGGGCCTGAAGGCGGCGCGGCATGTGGTGATAGCCACCGGGCGCGACCGGCAGCCCTTCATCCCAACCTGGAAGGGCATGGAGGATTTTTCGGGACCGATCATCCATTCGGCCGATTTCGGCAAAGCGAGCGACTATGCCGGCAAGAAGGTGCTGGTGGTTGGCGCCGGCAATTCCGGCTTCGACGCGCTCAACCATCTTTCCCGCGTCGAGACCGGCCAGATCTGGCTTTCGGCGCGCAACGGACCTTCGCTGCTGCCCAAGCGCATCGGCAAGATCGCGGTGCACCGCATCTCGCCGCTCATGGCGCGGCTGCCGGCAAGGCTCGCGGACGTGGCCATGGCGGCAACGCAGCGCCTGGTCTTCGGCGATCTGACCAAATACGGCCTGCCCCCCGCCCCGTCGGGCGGCGCCAGCCGGCTCGGCTCCGACTACACGGCGATCGCCGCCGACGACGGCGCGGTCAAGGCCATCAAGGCGGGGCGCATCATCGTCGTGCCGCAACCGCGCGAATTCAAGCGCGACGGCGTCGTGCTCGACAATGGCCAGTCGATCGCGCCCGACATCGTCATTGCCGCCACTGGCTACCGCACCGGACTGGAGACGATGCTGGGCAAGCTCGGCGTGCTCGACGCCAAGGGCGTGCCGCTGTTCAACGGCGCGGCGAGCGATCCGAAGCTGCCCGGGCTCTGGTTCACCGGCATGCGGCCGAGCATTCGCGGATGCTTCTCCAACGCGATAATCCAGGGCGCGGCGATCGCCAGGAAGATCGCGGGCAACAAGCGCTGAATCCGACGGTCACTTGCGACCTCGGTTTTTGTGTTGCGTTCCGGACGCCCGCCCCCTATACGCCCCGGGACGTCGGAGTGTAGCGCAGCCTGGTAGCGCACCTGATTTGGGATCAGGGGGTCGCGTGTTCGAATCACGCCACTCCGACCAGCCTTCCCAAAAACAACCCTGCGCGCCAGGCAGCCGGCGCAATTCGGTTCCAGGCCAGAAGGGTTCAGCCGCGGCGGCGGTGGTTGTTGCGATCCTCGACCGGGGCAGTTGGAGCGCCAACACCGATATCATCGTGGTTGCCGACATCACCCGGTGGCGGATTGCTGCTCGAAGCGCTTGCGGGGCTCGGCTTTGCCGCTGAAAGCGCGGTCTGCCTCAGGCGCGCGGCCTCCGAAGGCGCGCTGGTGGAGGCAGGCGTATCCGTGCCGGTCAGCGAGCCGCTCGACTTCTGGTATCCGCT
>JAFKFE010000146.1:0-1120 GCA_017308345.1 Alphaproteobacteria bacterium
GATCGACCAGATGCGAGCCGATAAAGCCGCTACCACCCGCGACCAACACGGCGCGGCGCTCTTCACGGGTCAATACATGCATCGTCATGCCGATTTTGTTTCGAAGCGCGTCGCTTCCAAGATCGCTACGCAACGCCCCATAAACTCCAGCGAACTGTCGGGCAATGGAGCCGGCGTGATTTCCGCGCCCCTGCGGCATTTGGTGGGGGGCGTAAAACAGAACTTGACGGGATTTCCCATTCGGCTCGACCGGACATCGACTCAGGCAGCGGTCATCACGACCACATACCGGTCATGCCGTATCCTTTGTGAATGTCATCCCCCGCGCGGGCTACAGCGCCCTTTGCGGACAGGGTGTCCCGGTGGCATCGCCGCAGCGGGAAGCCGTCGGCTGCGGCCGCTGGCTCATTTCCTCGGAATGACGCACCAACTCGGCGAACATCACCGCGAAACTTCCCATCATCAGGAAGACTATGATCAGACGCGTTACCGGCAACAGACAGGTCTCTCGACTGGCCAGCCCCCGCCAACCCATCCACTGTCGGCTAACATGATCGATCCGGCTTTACGAGTGTTTAAGCTTCCTCTTAACCATTGCGGCCATCACATTCGTGTCGCGACTGTCACGAAGCGCGATTGTGGAGTGCGGCCGGAACGGTACGTTGCCCTTCACAGATACCGGCGGCGCATGCTACGCCGTCGCCGGCGCGGCCCCCGCAGATGGTCGCCCTCCGGGAGCCATGAGCAAAGCCGCCAGCCGTTTCGCCTTCGTCTCTTCCGACACCGACGACGCCCGGGCAGCGTTGCAGAGCCTGTCGTCGCGCTATGGGCAGATACCCGTTGCCGAGGCCGACATCATTGTCGCCCTGGGCGGCGACGGCTTCCTGCTGCAGACGCTGCGCGACACGATGAGCACCGGCAAGAAGGTCTACGGCATGAACCGTGGCACCATCGGCTTCCTGATGAATGAATATCGCGCCGGCGGCCTCGAGGAACGCATCGCCGCCGCGGTCGCCGGGACGATCCGTCCCCTGGAAATGATCGCCGTGACGCATGACGGCGAATCCGTGTCGGCCCCGGCCATCAACGAAGTGGCGTTGTGGCGCCAGTCCTACCAGAC
>JAFKFE010000146.1:1147-1956 GCA_017308345.1 Alphaproteobacteria bacterium
GGCGAAAATCCGGATCACCATCGATGGTCAGGTGCGGCTGGAGGAACTCAACTGCGACGGCGTGATGATCGCCACGCCCGCCGGCTCCACCGCGTATAATCTGTCGGCGCACGGGCCGATCCTGCCGCTCGATGCGCCGCTCCTGGCATTGACGCCGGTCAGTCCTTTCCGGCCGCGCCGCTGGCGCGGAGCGCTGCTGTCCAACAAAGCGGTTGTCCGCTTCGACATCCTGGAACCCGAAAAGCGTCCGGTGAATGCCGCCGCCGACCATACCGAGGTCAAGGCGGTCGCCTCCGTCACCGTGCGGGAATCGCCGACGGCGACGGCAACTCTGCTGTTCGACCCGAACCATTCGTGGAACGAACGCATCCTTGCCGAGCAGTTCCGCTACTGAGCCGGCGCAACGATACCGGCTCGATTAAGCATCGCGATTAAGGTTACGTCTTCACAATCGCCGGATTCCCGGCTGTTTCTGTTGACAAATCGCGGACTTGCGCCTAACTGCAACCGCGATCTTGCAGGCGCGCGGCGCCTGCCGCAACACGCGTTGCGATGTTTTTCCGAACCAGCCAAAGACAGCCACCTCTTGTCCTCAGACACTCAGACCGCTCAAGAAGCGTTGACATTCTCAGACCTTGGCCTTTCGCCGAAGGTCCTCTCCGCAGTCTCAGACGCCGGCTACACCAAGCCGACTCCGATCCAGGCCGGCGCCATCCCGCATGCGCTGCTCGGCAAGGACGTGCTGGGCATCGCCCAGACCGGCACCGGCAAGACCGCCTCCTTCGTGCTGCCGATGCTGACGCGGCTGG
>JAFKFE010000147.1 GCA_017308345.1 Alphaproteobacteria bacterium
CGCCGCAGGCATGGCCGTAGCTGTCGTTGATGTTCTTGAAATAATCGAGATCGGCGATCACCAGCGCCACCGGCACCCCGCGCCGGACGGCGTCCCGCATGGCAAGGTCCGCGTGGCGTTCGAAGCCGCCGCGGTTGAACAGCCGCGACAATGTATCCGTCTCCGATTTCGAGGTCGCCTCGGCCAGTGCGTCGCGCACCAGGACGGCTAAGGCAAGCAGCGCCAGCGCCAGCGCGAACACGGTGCCGAGCGATTGCGACACCAGCGCGTAGCTGGTCGTGACATAGGCCTGCGGGTCGGCGCCCCAGCCACCCAGCGCCCCCGCGATCAACGGCTTGGAGGCAAACTGCAGGGCGCTGGCGCCGAGCACCAGCGCGAGCACATGGTCGAGCCATGCGAGCCTTTGCCGGGAGGAGAGCACGATGCCCAGCGCCGCCAACTGCATGACGGCGTAGGGAAGCTGGTAGGCCATCATGCGCGTGAGCGATTGGCGCGGCAGGTCCTGCACCAGATAGACGGCGATCGAGGCGACGACCAGGAAACTCAGCATCGGCACCCAGGGCGGCCGCACGCCATATTTGTGGGCCAGTCCGCCATTGAAGGCTATGGTCGCGCCCAGGAACACGGCAAAGGCGGTGACGACCGGCAACCGGGCGTCCGCGAAGGCGGGTATGGCGACCTCGACGACGCAATAGACCATGCCGAGCAGGTAGCTGGTGGCAAGCCAGCGCGCCGACACGCCCCTGGTGCCGTAGATGGCAACCGCCATGAATGCCGCCGCGAGGAGCCCGGCGACGAGCATGTTGATCATCAGTATGAAGTCGGCGCTGCCCATGTCTGCTCCTTGACCGAGAGCAAATCATCGACCGGCGAAAATCACGTTAACGCCAACCATAGCGCGGAACCGCAGGCCTTGGCGATTAGCCGCAAGACCCATCCTGTCGTCATTCCAGGGCGGAGCAAGGAGCGGAGCGACGCGCGCAGACCCTGGAATCCTGTGTGTTGGTTCTGGTGTATGGTTTGAAGTGGGAAGGAGACCGAGTGAATCCTGGTCGTCCTTCAGACAGGCCGTGGCATGGCCCGGTCCCTTCCCACCGGTGAACCATCAACCTGAACAGT
>JAFKFE010000196.1 GCA_017308345.1 Alphaproteobacteria bacterium
CCGCGATTTTCCGGCTTTGGCGACTTACGTCGACGGAGCGTCCGGTGTGTTGCTCGCGACCGAGCTTCCCGCCTCTTCCTGCTCGCGCGCCAGGCGCTCACGCGCCTGGGCGCGCTCGATCATGCGCGAGGACCAGATGGCGACCTCGTAGAGGATGATGGTCGGGATGGCGAGGCCGCACTGGCTCATCGGATCGGGCGGCGTCAGCACCGCGGCGACGACGAAGGAAAGCACGATCGCCCATTTGCGCTTCTCGGCCAGCGCCTGCGACGACAGGATTCCGACGCGCGTCAACAGGCTGGTCACCACCGGCAGCTGGAACACCAGGCCGAAGGAGAAGATCAGCGTCATGATCAGGCTGAGATATTCCGACACTTTCGGCAGCAGCGAAATCTGCACCTGCTCGTCGGTGCCGACCTGCTGCATGGCCAGGAAGAACCACATCACCATCGGGGTGAAGAAGAAATAGACCAGTGAGGCGCCCAGCACGAAAAGGATGGGCGAGGCGATCAGGAATGGGAGAAAGGCGCTGCGCTCGTTCTTGTAAAGGCCGGGCGCGATGAACTTGTAGATCTGCGTGGCGATCAGCGGGAAAGCGAACACCATGCCGCCGAACATCGCAAGCTTCACCTGCGTGAAGAAGAATTCCTGCGGCGCGGTATAGATCAGCTCGACCTTGTGCGGGTCGAGCCCCGCCCACTGCGTCGCCCATTTGAACGGGATGACCAGAAGGTTGAACAGGCGCTTGGCGAAGAAGAAGCAGACGAGAAAGGCGACAAAGAAACCGCCCAGCGACCAGATCAGGCGGCGGCGCAGTTCGATGAGATGCTCGATCAGCGGCGCCGACGACTTCTCGATTTCTTCCCTCTCCTTGTCCGATACGCTCACTTGGCGGCTCCCGCCGTCTTCTTGCTGTCGCCCGCCATTTTCTTGCTATCGGCTACCTTCTTGGCGGCGGGCTTCTTCGCCGCGGCGGGCTTCGCCTCAGCCTTGGGAGCGACCTTCTTGGCGGTCGTGCCGGATTTGACCGAGGCCGACGAGGATTTCGCCGGCACATCTGCGGCCGGCGTTTTCGCCGCGGAGCCAGCTGTCCCGCTCCTGGCGGCCGCGGCCCTTTTCGCGGGCTTGGTCGGCGCGGCGGCATCCGAAACCGGCGCGGTGGCGGACGCGTCGGTCATGGCCGGGAAGATCGGCGCGGCCGGGGCCGGTTCGATTGCATTGACACCAGGCATGTCGGTCGCCCCGTTCTTAAGCGGCTCGGCGGCCTGCGGCGTCGATGCCGCCGGCGCCGCTGGATCGTCGGCGGGCTTGGGCTTCATCATCGTATCGACGCCTGCCCGCACATCGGCCGCGGCCTGCTCGAACGGATTGAGCTGCTTGCGCACCTCATTCATCGGGTTGAGACCGCGAAGAGTATCGATTGAACTCTTCACGTCGTCGAGCTCGGCTTCTTTCAGCGCTTCGTTGAACTGCTTCTGGAAGTCGCCGGCCATGGCCCGCAATTTCGCCACGGTGCGGCCGAAGGTGCGCAGCATGTTGGGCAAATCCTTGGGCCCGACGACCACGATCATGACGACCGCGATCACCAGCAGTTCGCTCCAACCGATCTCGAACATGGCAATCTATTCCGACGAGAGCATGCCGCCCAAAAGTGCCAAGCAGTTTTGGGACAACGGCATGCCCAAAGCAACAACCAGGCTCAGCTCTTGCTGACCTTTTCCTTGGCCGACGAAACGGTCTCGTCGGCGCGGTGCTCGACGGTCCGCTTGTCGTCGACGTCGTCGTCAGCCATGCCCTTCTTGAAGCTCTTGATGCCCTTGGCCATGTCGCCCATCAGTTCCGGAATCTTGCCGCGGCCGAACACCAGCAGCACGATCACCAGCACGATCATCCAGTGCCAAATCGAAAACGAACCCATAACAATCTCTCTCGAATGTTTTCCCTCGGCGATGATCTATGCGTTTTCGCTCGGGGATTCAAACACAACCGCAATGAAGTTGATAAAATGGCTGTCGGATGTCACGCACTTTCGGCGAGAGCGCCTTGCTACGAATCCGCGCAGGCCTTGCTAATAGAGCATTCGCGCCGGTTCCGGGGTCACTCTTCCGTGACGCGAGGCGTCAGCAGCCCGAGTTCCTCGAGGTCGATATCGGTCAGCGCGTCGGGATCGGCCGGCGGCACCGGCATCGAGAAATTGGCCGGCATGCGCGTCGAGAGCAGTCCCGCGCCCTTCAGCTCTTCCATGCCGGGCAGATCGCGGATCTCCTCCAGCGCGAAATGGTCGAGGAAGGCGTCGGTGGTGCCGTATGTCACCGGCCGTCCGGGCGTGCGCCGGCGGCCGCGCATCCTGACCCACTCCGTTTCGAGCAGCGTGTCGAGCGTGCCCTTCGACGTCTCCACGCCTCTGATGTCCTCGATCTCGGCGCGCGTGACCGGCTGGTGATAGGCGATGATCGCCAGCACTTCGAGCGCCGCGCGCGACAGCTTTCTCTGCTGCACGGAGTCCCGGCTCATCAGGAAAGCGAGATCGCCGGCGGTGCGGAAGGCCCAGGCATCGCCGACCCGCACAAGGTTGACGCCACGCTTGGCATAGATTTCCTGCAGATCCGCCATCGCGGCGGCAATGTTGACGCCTTCCGGCAGGCGCGCGGCAAGCTGCTTTTCGCTGACCGGCTCGGCACTGGCGAAGACGATCGCCTCGGCCATGCGCACGGCTTCCGACAATTGCAGCCGCTCGGCTGGGTTTTCGATGGAACCCTGCTCGTCCATCTCGTCTTCCGGTTCGTCCTCGACCTTGAACGGGATGACTGAAGCGTTGGCGCGTTCGCTCATGATACCACCTCGACTGCCCTCACCCCTTGCGCGCGGCCGCGCAGATAGATCGGCGCGAACACCTGATCCTGCCGCACTTCCAGTTTGCCCTCGCGCACCATTTCGAGCGTCGCCGCGAAGGAACTGGCCATCGCCGTGCGCTTCTCTTCCGGCGCCGCCAGATATTCGATCAGGAAGCTGTCGAGCGCCGTCCAATCGCCGACCGAGCCGACCAGCCGCGCCAGCACCTCGCGCGCATCCTTCAGCGACCACACCGCGCGCCGGGCGATCGTCACATTGTTGATGGCCTGCTTCTGGCGCTGTTGCGCGTAGGCGGTGAGCAGATCGTAGAGCGAAGCCGAAAAGCTGTTGCGCTTCTCGATGATGACCATTTCCGGCATGCCGCGCGCAAAGACGTCGCGGCCGAGGCGGTTGCGGTTGACCAGCCGCGCCGCGGCGTCGCGCATGGCTTCCAGCCGCTTCAGCCGGAATTGCAGCACCGCCGCCAGTTCCTCGCCGCTTTCGCCCTCTTCGCCCGGCTGTTTCGGGATCAGCAGCTTCGATTTCAGGAAGGCGAGCCAGGCCGCCATCACCAGGTAATCGGCGGCAAGCTCGAGTCTCAGCGCCCGCACCTTCTCGATGAATGCCAGATACTGTTCGGCCAAAGCCAGGATCGAAATGCGCGCCAGATCGACCTTCTGATTGCGGGCAAGATGCAAGAGAAGGTCGAGTGGGCCTTCGAATCCGGCCACGTCAACCACCAGGGATGGGTCGCCGGTCAGGCGTGAATCGTCGTTTTCGGCCCACAGACGGTCCATCGGTGCGGCCTTCGCGGCCTTGCTTTCCAATGTCTCCGCCACTTGCCTTTCGTCCCTTCGGTTCAGGCCACCGCTTCGAAATAGGTGGCGAATTCTGCGCGTATCGCGGTTTCGTCGGCGACGTCGCGGTCCTTTATATAGCTCAGCGCCCGCTCAGCGCGCTGCAAGGACTTGCCCGACAACGCCGTCGTGCGCGACGCGATCCCCGACATTTCCTCGAAAACGCCGTTGCAGTGAAGGACGAGATCGCAGCCGGCCGCAAGGATCGCGGCCGCCTTTGTCGGGAAATCCCCAGAAAGTGCCTTCATCGAGGTGTCGTCGCTCATCAGCAGCCCGTCGAAGCCGATCTCGCCGCGGATAACCTGATCGACGACCTTTGCGGACGTCGTCGCCGGATTGTCCGGGTCGACGGCGCTGTAGACGACATGCGCCGTCATCGCCATCGGCAGTTCTCTGAGCGCCTTGAACGGGGCGAAATCATGCCGGCGCAAGTCGTCGAGCGGCGTATCGACGGTCGGCAGTGCGAAATGCGTGTCGGCGAAGGCGCGGCCGTGACCGGGAATATGCTTCATCACCGGCAGCACGCCGCCGGACATCAACCCCTCGGCCGAGGCCCGGCCAAGCTCGATCACGGCATTGGGCTCCTTGCCGTAGGCGCGCGCGCCGATGACGTCGCTGGCGCCTTCGACCGGCACGTCGAGCACCGGCAGGCAGTCGGCGGTGATGCCGAGGCGGGAAAGGTCGAAGGCATGCAGCCGCGCCAGCAGCCAGGCGGCGCGGCGACCGGCCTCGCGATCATCGCGCCACAACGCGCCAAGCGCGCCGCCGGCCGGATAGTTCGGCGCCAGCGGCGGACGCAGGCGCTGCACCCTGCCGCCTTCCTGATCGATGAACACCGGGGCGTCCGGGCGGCCGACGCTGTCGCGCATCGCGGCGACAAGGTCGCGAATCTGTCCGGCTTCGCCGACATTGCGCGCGAACAGGATGAAGCCCCAGGGACGTTCATCGCGATAAAAGCGGATTTCGTCCTCGGTGAGGGATTTCCCGGCACAGCCGAGGATCATGGATTTTGATTCGCTCATGCACGGAAGCTTAAGGCTTTGGCCGGGCAAAGGGAATCACCCCTGCCCTCCGAGCCGCCAAAGCCTGCAGCCGTCCACAACGAAAAACCGGCGCGACCTTGCGGCGGCGCCGGCTTTTCGAAGCTGAAATCAGATCAGCGCGACACGAAGCAGTTCCCGCCGGCTGCCTTGTAGCTGGTGCAAAGCGCGATCGCATCATTGCGCGACTGGGCCGGAACGCGGACGCGGTAGAAGGTGCCCTTGCCCGCGACCTCGGCCTTGACGATGTTCGCGGTGCGACCCGACAGCACGCTGCCATAGCGGCGCTGCAGGTCCTTATAGGTCGACTGCGCGCTTTCGACCGTCGGCTGCGAGGCGATCTGCATCGACCACGAGCCGCCGCCGGCCGCCGACGCCGGATCGATCGAAGCGACCTGGTCCGGCTTGACCTCGCCAACGATATCGACCGGCTGGTCGGACGGACGCGCTGGCGCCACCGGCACCGTTGCTGGCGTGTCGGACGACTGGGCCTTGGCTTCAGTCTTCTTTGCCGGCTTCACTGGCTTGGCTGTCGCCGCATCGGCCTGATCCGTGTCGGAGGCCACCGTTCCCGTCTGCTGGCCGTCGGAAGCAGGCGCGACATGCTGCGGCGCCGGATCGCTCGGCTCGGCCGCCGCGACCTTCGGCGCAGCTGGAGCCGGATCCTCGCGCGGCACCAGCGAGCCGTCGGGCTTCACCATCATGGTCTTCACCTTGCGTGGCGCAACGGCGACGACGTCGTTGCTGGCGCCATTGTCGGCATCCTGCTGCAACACCTGGGCGATGCGGTCTTCTGACTTCGGCGCCGGTGCTGGCGGCTGCGCGCTTTCGGGCGCGGCCGCTTGCGCGACGCCGGGCAATGCCGCGCCCGAATTGTCGGCGTTATCGGCTCCAGCCGAGGCGTCGCTATCGTTGGGCGAAAGATCGACCACGCGACTCTGCGGGGGTTCCTTCGAGGCCAGGTCAACGGGCTGTTCGGTGGTGTTCACCAGCTTCTGCTGCACCGGCTCGGCGGGCTTGGCCGCGCCGCCGCCCTTGGCCACCGCGTCATAGACCTTGTTGTCCTGGTTCGGCACCACCGTGCCGCCCGGATTTTCCGGCTTGACCTTGATCGGTGAATTGTCGGCCTTGACGATCACCGGCGCCTCGCTGCCGCCTTTGCCGCCGAAGGAGAAGGCCAGCGCGCCGAGGCCGCCGAGAACCACCACGGCGCCGACCAGCGCCGCGATCATCATGCCGCGCCGGCGCGGCTGCGCCGCCTCGCGCTCGGCAAGCCCGGGGATCGCCATCGCTTCTTCCAGCTCGGGATCATAGTCGAGCTCGTCAGTGGCGAAATCTTCCGCTTGCGAAACCGGCCGGCTGCCGGGCAGATCATCGGCGTCGTAGTCGTTTGCGACGGCAAACGAGGCCGGGGCTGCCGGAGCCGCCTGCGCCTCTGCGCGCAAGTCGCGACGGTCGTAACCGCTGAAGCCGGCGCTGTAGGCTTCGTCCTCATAGCCGCGGCCCTGCGCGGGAGCCGACGCGATTTCGGTCGCGTTCATGTCGGTGAGCAGGCTGGCGAATTCCGCATCGAGATCGTCGTAAGCGGCCGCCGCCGGCTGGTCTTCCTCGAAGCTGAGCTCCGGAATGTCGAGGTCGTCCGCGAGCGCGACCACGCGCTCCGGCACATCGACCGTCTCGACGTCCGGCACGTCGTCATGCTGGCGGGCCTGCTGCGGTGGAAGCGTCGGCGTCTGCGCCGGCTTGGCATAGGTGGAATAATCCACAGCCGGTTCGCCACGATAGGCTGGCGCCGCCATCTGCGCTGGCGCTGAAGGCGCCGGCATCTGGGTCGGTGCCGACGGCGCCGGGCGCGCGGCGAACGAAGCTTGCGCCGCCGGGGCGGCAACGGTCGGGGTTGAACGGCCCCACGACCTCGTCTGCTCGACGGGCGTCGAATGCAGCCAATCGGACGAGTTTGCCGGGGACTTCGCCCTGGCGGCGGCCTGCTCTGCCTCGATACTCCGGGCGAAAGCCGCATCGAAAGCGTCGTCGTCGAAATCAACGCCCGGGTCGGCCCTGGAAGGCCCGGCCTTGGCCGGGGCGGCAAAATCCTGTTGGCCGAGCTCGTTGGCGAGCAGGTCGTCCAGCTCGCTCTCGTCCGCCTGAACACCCTGCCGACTCTGCGCCGGCTGGTGTTCGTCAAGATCCCAGTCGAGGTCGTCGGCCCCCGCTGTCCCGCTCGCGAGGCCCGCGGGTTGCGCAACCAGCCGTGGCGCGGGAACAGGCTCCTTGACGGTCGGCATCGGCCGCGCGGTCATGGCGCCAAGCAACGCATTGAGCTCGTCTTCCAGGCTGCGCTCGCTGGCGGTCGGCTTTGCTGGTTCCGCGGCGGCGACCGGGGGAACCGGAACAGCGACGACGGGAGCCGGCTCAACCATGGCCGACCGCAAAGCGGCGGCTGGCTCGACGGCCGGGACTTGCGGCTCCTCATTCAACGCTTCGCGGAAGCTCAGCTCGAAATCGTCTTCGAGGGAAAATCCGGCGGCGGGTTCGGACGCAGGCGGCTCGGCGGCAAAATAGGCCGCCTCGACCGGAGCCTCGACCATCGGCGCCGGCTCATCCCCAAGCGACGGCTCCGGCTCCTGAAAACCCTGATCCCGGCCGGGATCCATGTCGACATCGGCCATCGCCTGGTCGAAATGACCGGCAAAATCATCCTCGGAAATCAGCGGAGCGGCGGCATGAGCTTCGACCGGTTCGACGACCCGCGCGTGCTGCTCCGGCTCGTGGCTCTCGAACGAAAGTTCGTCTTCCAGCGACATCTGGACTGCGTTGTCGAAATCGGCGTCGAACGCCTCTTCGCTCACGGCCTGCATGGCTTCGACGGCGTCCTGACGGGCGTCGACCGGCTCGCGATAGTCGAGGTTGGCCGGCTCGTGAGGGTCGAGCTGGAAATCCTGATCCAGCGAAGCAGCCATCTCCTGATCGATCGGAAGATCATCCTCGAGCGGCGAGACATGGAGTGAACCGGCGAACGCCTTGTCGAAATCGTCGTCAAAAGCGACTTCCGGCTCGGGGGCGGCTTCCGGCGCCGGCGCCACGTACGCCGCCGGAGCGAAATCCGGCTCCGGCGTGCGAGCCACGGCGAAGTCGGCGTGGTCCGCCGCGTCGTCGAACACGAAATCCTGCTCGAAGGAAGCCGTAAGCTCGTCGTCATTCGCGGCGCTCGCAGCCTCGAAGGCCGGCTCATTGCCGATCTGGTGTATGGCTGCCTGCTGAGC
>JAFKFE010000148.1 GCA_017308345.1 Alphaproteobacteria bacterium
CTCGCTCTTTGCCAGCCGGACCAGGCGGTTGAGCAGCGGGAAGCCGAACACGAAGACCAGCACCGGACCGGTATAGATGCCGAGGAATTCGAGGCCGCGCTCTGAGGAGAGGCCAACCGAGCCGAAGAAGGTCCAGGAGGTGCAGTAGATGGCCAGGCTGAGCGCATAGATGAACGGTCGCGCCCGGCCGAGCCCGGCGGCCGCCGCGCGCCGGTCGCCGACGCTGGCTATGGCGAAAAGCAGCGTCACGTAGGCGATCGCGATGATGACGATGAACCAGCCTTGCACGGCCCGCGCTTCCTCCCTGGCCGGTCTCCCGTCCGGCCTGTCCAGGCAATTCCGGAAAGACTACCATGCGGTTTTCCGTCCGGAATTGCGTCAGAGCAAATACCCAAGGCGGTCGGGGCGTTCCGATGAAACGCTCGACCGCCGTGACGCAATCATAGCTTGGCGCCCAAGTCCATCGCGGCTTTTGGCGCATATGTGGCCGATGACGCCCGTGGACATAAACCGGTGCCTTTCGCTGTTTTTCCGGTTTTGCAACTGGGGGTTTTTGTTATTGTGGGTTTGGGTCCGCGCCGAAGGACGCTGGTGAGGCGGCAGCGTGGCCGTCATGGCATGGAGGGTCGAAAATGCTGAAAGAATTCCAGGAATTCATCTCCCGAGGCAATGTGATGGACCTGGCCGTCGGTGTCATCATCGGTGCCGCCTTTTCCAAGATCGTCGATTCGCTGGTCAACGACATCATCATGCCGATCGTCGGCGCGATTTTCGGCGGGCTGGACTTCAACAATTACTTCTTCGGGCTGTCCTCGAATGTTCATTCGTCCGCGCTGGCCGATGCCAAGAAAGAGGGCGCCGTCTTCGCCTATGGCAGCTTCATCACCGTCGTGCTGAACTTCCTGATCCTTGCCTTCATCATCTTCCTGATGGTCAAGGCGGTGAACAACCTGCGCAAGCGGCTGGAGCGCGAGAAGCCCGCCGCCTCGGCCGCGCCGCCCGCCGATGTGCAACTCTTGACCGAAATCCGCGATCTTCTTGCCAAGAAATAACGCGGCGGCTAGCGTTCTGGACCAAAACCCCGGCCGCTTGCGGCCGGGGTTTTCTGTTTTTCCATC
>JAFKFE010000149.1 GCA_017308345.1 Alphaproteobacteria bacterium
GCACCGCGAACAGGCGGCGGTTCCTGGCGACGACGAGCAGGAAATTGCCGACCAGGCCGGCGATCTTGGCCTTGTCGGCGATGGCGGCGATGGCCTTTGCCTGGTCCTCGCTGGAGAACACCGGGCTGTTGATCAGGCGGTTGAGATCGTCGCTGCCGTTGAGCATCGCCTCGAAGCTGGCGAGGTCTGCCTCGACCTTGGCGACCGAATTGTCCTGCAGAGCAAGCTCGAACAGCGAGCCTGCATAGCGTTCTGCGACAGCTGAGATTGGCGATGACGATTGGGCCACGGACCGTCTTTTCTCTTGTCTGACAGGCCGCAGATTGTTGGCGCGAGCAAAAACTCTGGCTAAATCTTTGACCTTATTACAAATTTTCAAGCACGGAGATGCGGCTTCCGCTATCCCCTGCCGAAAGTCGATTGCCGTCTAGCACAGGCTTTTTAAGACCGCAATGCATCGTCCGGCATGCTTTTCAGGCACTTTTGTCGCATCAGGCGGCGGAGTCCAGCGGAAGTGCTGGATTCATGGCACAAAGCCGAAGGCGAAGGCGAGCGGCAGCGCCGCCAGCGCCAGCTCGACAACGATCGAAACCCAGTTGAAGGGCGTGTTGGCGCTGTCCGACATCATCGACAGCAGCCGGCCGAAGGCGGTGAACAGCCAGGAGAAGCCCAGCGCCATGTAGAGCAGCGGCTGCGCCAGAAGGATGCAGCACAGGCTGACGCCGAGATAGAAGCCCGACATGCGGCCACGCCCCTCGGCGATCGCCGCTGCTTTCTCCGGCCTTGGCTGCAGGCGCAGCACCCGAAATGCAAGTCCCGGCGCCAGGAACAGGAACAGGCCGAGAGCCAGGGTCACGACGGCGCTCGACCAGGCCAGCCATTCGCCCTGGCTGGCGGGCCACGGAAACGCAAAGTCCATTTCGTCCCCCCGTACTTCTTGTTTGAAGATTACCGGCATTCTAGCGAAGGAACAGCGGCACGCCAGAGGACGGCAAGCAGATTGGGAATCGCGCATCAGGACAGCGCGAAATCGACCGCCGCCCCGCATCGCCGTTTGATCCCGGCTCATGCCTCCAAGAGGCCAAGGGTTTTCTTCCAAACAAATACTGAGCTGAAC
>JAFKFE010000150.1 GCA_017308345.1 Alphaproteobacteria bacterium
CGAGCGTGAAATGGCGGCCGACAACAAGCTGCTCGGCCAGTTCGACCTGGTCGGTATCCCGCCGGCGCCGCGCGGCGTGCCGCAGATCGAGGTCACCTTCGACATCGACGCCAACGGCATCGTCAACGTCTCGGCCAAGGACAAGGGCACCGGCAAGGAGCACCAGATCCGCATCCAGGCTTCGGGCGGTCTGTCGGACGCCGACATCGAGAAGATGGTGAAGGACGCCGAGGCCAATGCCGACGCGGACAAGAAGCGCCGCGCCCTCGTCGAGGCCCGCAACCAGGCCGAAGCGCTGGTGCATTCGTCCGAGAAGTCGCTCAAGGACTATGGCGACAAGGTCTCGGAGGCCGACCGCACCGCGATCTCCAATGCGATCGCCGCGCTGAAGGCCGCCGCCGAAGGCGACGACCCGGCCGACATCGAGGCCAAGTCGCAGGCGCTCGCCGAAGCTTCGATGAAGCTCGGCCAGGCCATGTACGAGGCCTCGCAGAAGGAAGCGGCCGAAGCCGACGCCAAGGCGGATGCCGCCAAGGATTCGGACGTGGTCGACGCCGACTTCGAGGAAATCGACGAAGACGACGACAAGAAGAAGTCGGCCTGAGCCGGCTGACGGCGGATAAGTGCAAAAGCCCGGCGCAAAGCCGGGCTTTTTTGCAACCCAAATCGAAAAAGTGACGGAAAAACCCGGAGCCGGCCCGGCTTGGCACTAGCATCCGGGAAACATCGCTCCTAAATCCAAGACCATGCCGGCAAACGTCGCCAACAATGCTTGAAGACATTGAGCATCCGGACAGCGGGAAAAAATGAAAGCTGATTTCTACGAAACGCTGGGCGTGCAAAAAGGCGCCGACGACAAGGAACTCAAGAGCGCTTTCCGCAAGCTCGCCATGCAGTTCCATCCCGACCGCAACCCCGGCGACCATGCCTGCGAGCATAAGTTCAAGGAAATCAACGAAGCCTACGAGACGCTGAAGGACCCGCAGAAGCGCGCCGCCTATGATCGCTTCGGCCACGCGGCTTTCGAGCAGGGCGGCATGAACGGCGCTGCGCACGGTTTTGGCGCCGGCGGCTTCGCCGACATCTTCGAGGATATTTTCGGCGACATGATGGGCGG
>JAFKFE010000197.1:0-4484 GCA_017308345.1 Alphaproteobacteria bacterium
CTCGAACATGACCCCGGCATTGTAGTTGAGCGCGGAAATGCTGTTGCTGCCGATGCCGCTGATGGAACCGTCGACACGCAGCTTCTCGGCCTGTCCGAACAGGTTGCGGTGCCCCCAGTAACCTTCGAGCCCCAGGCCTTCAGTGTTCGAGAAGGTGCCGCCGAGGCCGAAATAGCGCGGCTTGCGCTCGCTGACCTGGACATCGATCGGGATGTTGCCGTTGGCGTCGAGGCTGTCGCCTTCCTTGATGGTGACGCTGTTGAAGATCTCCAGCCCGAGCAGCCGGTCGCGGGCATCGTCGATTTCCTGCGGCGAGTATTGCTGGCCCCGTTTCAGCCCGGTCATGTATTCGGTGAAGTCGCGATCGACCTTTTCCGTGCCCTCGACAGTCGTGTCGCCATAGCCGGCCACCGGGCCGGCCGCCACCGTCAGAGTGACGTCCAGCGTCGAACTGCTGTGCTCGGCGACGATCTCGCGATCCGTCACCTTTGCCAGCGGCCTGCCTTCGTCCTTGAGCGCCCGCACGATCAGGGCTTCGGCCTTGAGCACGGCGCCGGATCCGGCATCGCCGCCGGCGATCAGCCCGAAATCGGCGCTCGCCAGCCCGGCGGCATCGCCCTTCAGCCGGATATTGCCCAATGTGAATTTCGCCCCAGGCGCGACGCTGACGACGACCGGAATGGGCTGCGGTCCCTTGAATTCGGCATCCGGCGGCAACTCGTCGATGGACTTGCCGTCGATCGTGATGGTGACCACGCCTTCATAGCGGGCATCGGCATAGAGCGCCGCGACCAGTTGTTCGCGGTCGTTGCGCGCCTTGGCCATCAGGCCGAGCGATCCGGACACCGGGTGACCCTCGTCGCTCTTCAGCGCCGAGGCGCTTTCGAGCCTCTTGACCAGGTCCTTGTCGGCGTCCGGGGCATCGATGGTCACCGAATAGCGCAGCGGATCGACGATGTCGGCATCATCGTTCTTCGATGAGCCCCAAAGCTTGATGCCGAAGATCTCGAAAGCCGCCGCGGGCCGAGCCTCCCCGGCCAGCACGGTCGAGCAGACAAGCGCGAAAAGCAGGGCGCGCGGAAGCCCGCGCCCTGGCGCGACCCCTCCTGACATCTGCGTTTCATGCGCCGGCATTAAGACAACCTAGTCGACAAACCTAAAATTGGAATGAAGTTTCGAAACGTTCGTAAAGGGGCCACAATCCAATTGTCTGAAATAGACCGGGCTTGGAATTCACACCTTTTGCATTTTCGCAAGAATGTGTGATCCGTCTCACAGAGGTTCTGTCGGAATACCGGCCTTTGGCCGGCATGGAAACCGTTCGCGGGTGGTGAGCCCGCGGCGTCCGGCGTTGACAAGCCTGTCTGAAGCTTGATCATGCCCGGACGCTGGCAATGTCTGGAGGGTGATGTGGCAATGCGCGCGGCTCGTGGTCTCTCTTTCCTTCTTCTCATCTTTTTCGCCCTGGGCGGGGCGGCGGTTGCGGCCGAAGCCCGGCGAATCGTGACTACCGACAATTCCGACTATTTCGGTTTCGACCTCAGATCGGAGCAGAATGTCGGCCTCGACCAGTGCAAGACCATGTGCCTCGGCGATTCCGCCTGCCGCGCCTTCACCTACAACACCAAGGCGAAGTGGTGCTTTCTCAAATCCGACTATAACCAGTTGAAATCCTTCACCGGCGCCGTCGCCGGCAAGGTCGCCAATGTCGATGGCGATCCCGATATCGGTGCCCCCCCGGCGCTCGCCTTTTTCCCGAACTGGATGGCCGACCAGGCCCAGCAGTTCCGCAACAAGCTGACCGATCCGGCCTATGACAAGCCGACCGAGGGACTTTCCGCCCTGCAAGCAGCCGCCGAGCAGGCAGCGCTTACCGGCGACCACCGCCTTGCCATGCAGAAATAC
The DNA here is from genome assembly GCA_017308345.1 of Alphaproteobacteria bacterium. Lineage (GTDB taxonomy): Bacteria > Pseudomonadota > Alphaproteobacteria > Rhizobiales > Rhizobiaceae > Mesorhizobium. Next base: position 1,906 of record JAFKFE010000197.1, read on the forward strand.
CAGTCCGCGCTGTCCATTCTGCCCGATGACGGCGCGCTGTGGCTGGCGCTGGCGCGCGAGATACTCGCCGTGGTGCCGGCGTCGAACACCACCGAACCCTCGACTTTCCCGATGAACGCCACCTCGGCCGCCTTCAATGCCTACAAGCTGGTGCGCACCGCAAAGACCCGCGCCGAGGCGCTGGCGCTGCTTGCCGCCGGCCTCGACAAGCGCGACCTTTACCGGCCGTCGCTGCAGGCCTATGAGGCGAGCCTTGCGCTGGTGAACTCGCCGGCCGTCCAGGCCGACTATGCCGACCTCAAGGCGCGCAAGGGTTTTCGCGTCATCGAGCACACCGTCGATGCCGATTCCTCCTCGCCGCGCATCTGCGCCCAGTTCTCCGAGGAACTGGTCAAGAGCGGCGTCGACTATTCGCAGTTCGTGACCGTCGACAACGCCGCGCCCAAGGCCGTCGAGGCCAAGGACAAGCAGATTTGCGTCGAGGGCCTGGAACACGGCCAGCATTATGACGTGACCTTCCGCGCCGGGCTGCCGGCCGCGATCGGCGAGACGATCGCCGCGCCCGTCGTGCTGTCGATCTACGTCCAGGACCGGGCCCCGTCCGCCCGCTTCACCGGCGACAGCTTCGTGCTGCCGGCCGGCGCCCGCCGGGGCATTCCGGTCGTCACCGTCAACATGAACGCCGCCAAGATGACGCTCTATCGGATCGGCGATCGGTCGCTGGCGCAGCTTCTGTCCGGCTATCAGTTCCTGCATCAGCTCGACGGCTACGACATTTCGACGATTTCCGACCAGATGGGCGCGCCGGTCTGGTCCGGCACGCTCGAAATCGCCAATGATCTCAACAAGGAAGTGACCACCTCTTTCCCCGTGGATGAGGCGATCCCGCAGCGCAAGCCCGGCGTCTACGTGCTGACCGCGCAACCGGTCGACGACAGGAGCGACGACTACAATTCGCGCGCAACGCAGTGGTTCGTCGTCTCCGACATCGGACTTTCCACCTATACCGGCCAGGACGGCCTCAACGTCTTTGCCCGTTCGCTGGGCTCGGCCAAGCCGATTTCCGGCGCCGAGCTGACCCTGCTTGCCAGGAACAACGAAATCCTTGGCACGGCGACCACGGACGCCGAGGGCCACGCCGTCTTCAACCCCGGCCTGACCCGCGGCGAAAACGGCATGGTGCCGGCCGTGCTCATGGCCAAGCAGGGCGACAACGACTTCGTCTTCCTCGATATGGGCAAAGCCGGCTTCGACCTGTCGGATCGCGGCGTCGAGGGGCGTGCCTCGCCAGGCGCGCTCGACGTCTATGCCTGGACCGAGCGGGGCATCTACCGCGCCGGCGAGGATGTGCATGTCGCGGCGCTTGCCCGCGACGGCGCGGCAAAAGCGGTCGAGAACCTGCCGCTGACCTTCATCTTCACGCGTCCCGACGGCGTCGAGAGTCGCCGCGTTGTCAGCAACGGCGAGTCCGCTGGCGGCCACGCCGTCGACCTGCCGCTCGAGGCCAACGCCATGCGCGGCACCTGGACGGTGTCGATCTACACCGATCCCAAGCAGGCAGCGGTGGCCAGCCAGATGTTCCTGGTCGAGGATTTCGTGCCGGATCGCATCGAATTCGACCTGACCGCCGACAAGAAGGAGATCGCCCAGGGCGAGACCGCCAACGCCACGGTCGACGGCCGCTTCCTCTATGGCGCGCCGGCTGCAGGCTTGGCGCTCGAAGGCGAGACGACACTTTCGACCACCAGCACCTGGGACAGCTTCAAGGATTTCACCTTCGGCCTGGCCGACGAGCAGTCGAGCGAGCCGACCGTGACTCCTCTCGCCAATCTTCCCGTCGTTGGCGACGACGGCAAGGCGACCTTCCCGATCACCATCGATCAGTTGCCGTCGACCACCAAGCTGGTCAACGCCAAGGTCACCGTGCGCATGCGCGAAGCCGGCGGCCGCGCCGTCGAGCGCTCGCTCGACATCGGCGTTCGCTCGCAGCGCGACGTCATCGGCATTCGCCCCGATTTCGCGGATGATGAAGTGCCGCAAGGCGGCACCGCCAAGTTCAGCATCATCGCGGTCGATCCGGACGGCAAGCGCGAGGACCTGAAGGGCGCCCAGTGGTCGCTGGTCAAGGTCGAGCGCAATTATCAGTGGTACCGTTCCAATAATTCCTGGAACTACGAGGCGGTGAACCTCACCAAGGCCGTCGCCAATGGCGCGGTCGACCTGAAGGCCGATGGCGAGGCGACCGTGTCGCTGCCCGTCGACTGGGGCCGCTACCGGCTCGAGATCGAGACGGCCGATCCCGAAGGTCCGGCGACGAGCTATGAGTTCGACGCCGGCTGGTATGTCGCTTCCACCACCACCGAGACCCCAGACGGGCTGGAAATCGCCCTCGACAAGGATAGCTACGCCGCCGGCGAGGTCGCCAAGCTGAAGATCTCGCCGCATTTTGCCGGCGAACTGCTCGTCACCATCGGCGCCGAGAAGCTTTTGAAGACCGTCACCGCTTCGGTGCCTGCCGGCGGCAGCACCGTCGACATCCCCGTCGGTGACGACTGGGGCGCGGGCGCCTATGTCCCGGC
>JAFKFE010000197.1:4493-12479 GCA_017308345.1 Alphaproteobacteria bacterium
GACCCTGTTCCGGCCCGGCGACGCGCAGGAATCGCGCATGCCGGCCCGCGCCATCGGCATCCAATGGCTGTCGGTCGATCCCGGCTCGAAGAAGCTGGCGGTCACGCTGACGCCGCCGGAAAAGACCTTGCCCCGCCAGCAGCTGTCGATCCCCGTTGCGGTGAACGGCGCGCAGGCCGGCAGCAACGCCTATGTGATGGTGGCGGCCGTCGATGTCGGTATCCTCAACCTCACCAACTACAAGGCGCCCGATCCAGAGGACTGGTTCTTCGGCCAGCGCATGCTGGGGCTGGAGATCCGCGACCTCTACGGACGCCTGATCGACGGCTCGCTCGGCACCATGGGCAAGATACGAACCGGCGGTGACGGGGCGAACATGCAGGCGCAGGGCAGCCCGCCGACCGAAAAGCTGGTCGCCTTCTTCTCCGGCCCGGTCGAGCTCGACGCCAATGGCAAGGCGCGCATCGACTTCGACATCCCACAGTTCAACGGCACCGTGCGCGTCATGGCCGTCGCCTGGACCAAGGACGCGGTCGGCCATGCCCAGACGGACGTCATCGTGCGCGACCCGGTGGTGATCACCGCCGGTCTACCGCGCTTCCTGGCGCCGGGCGACGCGGCGACCATGCGCCTCGACATCGCCGACACCGATGGCCCGGCCGGCGACTATGCGCTCTCGGTCACCACGACCGGAGACCTTTCGACCGGCGACAAGCCCCTGCCCGAGAAGCTGACGCTCGCCCAGGGCAAGAGGCAGTCGCTCACCTTCCCGCTGGTCGCCAAGACCGCTGGCGACGCCTCGATCACCGTCAAGCTGGCGCATGCCGACGGCACGGAAGTCGAGCAGACGCTTTACCTGCCGGTGCGCCCGGCGCAGCTTCCGGTCACCAATCGCATGGTGGTCGACCTGAAGCCGCATGGCGGCTCGTTGCGCGTCGACAAGGAACTTCTCGCGGCAAGCGTGCTCGACGGCGCTTCGGTCAGCGTCGGCGTCTCGCAGTCGTCCGCGCTCGACGTGCCGTCGCTTTTGATGTCGCTCGACCGCTACCCCTATGGCTGCGCAGAGCAGACCACCAGCCGCGCCATGCCGCTGCTCTATGTCAACGACATGGCCAAGAGCATCGGCATGGAGAGCGACCCGGACCTGCATGGCCGCATCCAGGACGCCATCTACAAGGTGCTCTCCTATCAGTCGTCGAGCGGCAGCTTCGGCCTCTGGGGACCAGGCTCCGGCGATCTGTGGCTGGACGCCTATGTCACCGAGTTCCTGACCCGGGCGCGCGAGCAGAAATATGACGTGCCGGCGCTGGCGATGAACCAGGCGCTGAACAACCTGCAAAACTCGCTCGGCTACGACCAGGACGTCCAGGACAAGGGCAGCGAGATCGCCTATGCGCTCTACGTGCTTGCCCGCAACAAGAAGGCCTCGATCGGCGATCTGCGCTACTACGCCGACACGCAGCTCGAAGCCTTCTCCAGCCCGATGGCCGTCGCGCAGTTGGCGTCGAGCCTGGCGCTCTACGGCGACACGCAGCGTTCGGAAGCCACCTTCCAGACGGCGCTCAGGCTGGCGCAGTCGGAAACCGACTACGACTGGTACCGCTCGGACTATGGCTCGCGGCTGCGCGATGGCGCGGCGATGCTGGCGCTGGCGGCGGAATCGAAGCCGACGCCGAGCATCCTGCCGCAGTTGATCAAGCTGGTGGGCGTGGCGCGCGCCGATGCCCGCTGGACGAGCACGCAGGACGAATCCTGGATGCTGCTCGCCGCGCGGGCGCTGAAGGAAGGCAATGATTCCATCACGCTTTCCGTCAACGGCGCGCCGCATTCGGGCGGCTATTCCGATCAGGTCGCCGGCAGCGACCTCGTCGACAGCCCGCTCACCATCGCCAACACCGGCGCGACGCCGCTGCAGGCGGTGGTCACGGCAGTCGCCGCGCCGGTCGAACCGCTGCCGGCCGGCGGCGACGGCTTCACCATCGATCGCACCTACTACAAGCTCGACGGCACCGAGGCCAATGTCACCGAAGCCAGGCAGAACGAGCGCTATGTGGTCGTGCTCAAGGTCTATGAGCAGAACAAGTGGCCCTCGCGGCTCCTGATCACCGACCTGTTGCCGGCCGGCTTCGAGATCGACAATCCGAGCCTGGTTTCCAGCGCGCAATTGTCGAACTTCTCCTGGCTGGCGCAGACCGACGCCGCGCATCTGGAGTTCCGCGACGATCGCTTCGTCGCCGCCTTCAATCCGCACGAAAGCGACGGCGACCGCAACATCACGCTGGCCTATGTCGTGCGCGCCGTGACGCCGGGCACCTACGCCCATCCAGCGGCGACGGTGGAGGACATGTACCGGCCGCAATATTCGGCCCGCACCGCCACCGGCGTCATGGAGGTGAAGGCGCAATAGCGATGAAAAGGTCGCCGATATCTCCCTTCTCCCAGTCTCTGGACCGGGAGAAGGCGCCGGTTCACCCTCCGAAGCTGCAGCGCAGCTGCTGCGAAGGACGGGCAGGCGGATGAGGGGCAGCGCCATGCTCTCCAGGAAATTTCTTAGACGCGCCGCGATCGCAGGCGCCTGCCTCGCCGGCTTCGCGGCACTTTCCCTTGCCGCGCTCTGGGAGCTCGATCGCGCCTTCCCGCCGCCTCTGCCGGCAAAGCTGACGGTGTCGACCGAGGTCCAGGACCGCGACGGTCAGTTGCTGCGCGCCTTCGCGACGCCCGACGGCTACTGGCGGCTCGAGACCCGGCTCGACCAGGTCGACAGGCAATTCGTCGACATGCTGGTCACCTATGAAGACAAGCGCTTCTGGGATCACCGCGGCGTCGACCTCCTGGCGCTTTGTCGCGCCGCGGGCCAGCTCGTCACCAGCGGCCATATCGTGTCGGGCGGCTCGACGCTCTCGATGCAGCTTGCCCGGCTGATCGAGCCGCGCGACAGTCGCAGCCTCGGCTCCAAGCTCAAGCAGATGCTGCGCGCCATCCAGATCGAGCGGCGGCTGTCCAAGCAGGAAATCCTCGAACGTTACCTGACGCTGGCGCCCTATGGCGGCAATCTCGAAGGCGTGCGCGCCGCATCGCTCGCCTATTTCGGCAAGGAGCCGAAGCGGCTCACCGTGTCGGAAGCCGCCCTGCTCGTGGCGCTGCCGCAATTGCCGGAAAAGCGCCGCCCCGACCGCAACCACGACATTGCGCACGCCGCGCGTGACCGTGTGCTGACCCGCATGGTCTCGGCCGGTCTGCTCGGCGAACGCGAAGCCGCGCGCGCCGCACTGGACGATGTTTCCGGCCTGCGCCGCAAATTGCCGGCGCTGGCGGCGCATGCCTCCTATGCCATGCTGCCCAGGGCCGTGCCCGGCAAGCCGTTGCAGCTCACCATCCGCAGAAGCGTGCAGCAGGGACTGGAGCAGGTGGCAAGGGATGCCGCCAGGAAGCTCGGCCCGAAACTTTCCGTCGCCATGGTCATGGCCGATGCGCGCACCGGCGATATCCTCGGCGAAGTCGGCTCGGCGGACTTCTTCGACGCCAGCCGCTCCGGCTGGATCGACATGACCAAGGTGGTGCGCTCCCCCGGCTCGACGCTGAAGCCTTTCATCTACGGACTTGCCTTCGAGCAGGGGCTGGTGGCGCAGGAGATGATCATCGAGGACAGCCCGGCCGATTTCGGCGGCTACCGCCCGAAGAATTTCGACATGGGCTACCAGGGCGATGTCTCGATCCGCCAGGCGCTGCAATTGTCGCTCAACGTGCCGGCGATCCGCGTGCTCGACGCCGTCGGTCCGGCGCGGCTGACGGCGCGGTTCCGCCAGGCCGGCGTCAACCCGGTCCTTCCGGTCAACGAGGCGCCAGGCCTGGCGATCGGACTTGGCGGCGTCGGCGTGACCTTGCGCGACCTGGTGCAGCTCTATACGGGGCTCGCCAATGGCGGCAAGATGCACACGCTGCATGACGGCACCGAGCCGACGGATGCCCCGCGCATTACGGCCACCATGCTCGACGACCAGGCGGCCTGGCAGATCAACGACATCCTGTCCGGCGTGAAACCGCCGGAAGGCGCCATGCAGCGCGGCATCGCCTACAAGACCGGCACCTCCTACGGCTATCGCGATGCCTGGTCCGTCGGTTTCGACGGCCGCTACGTGCTGGGTGTGTGGGTCGGCCGCGCCGATGCCAGCCCTGTCCCTGGCCTGTCGGGCTATGTCTCGGCGGCGCCCATCCTGTTCGAAGGTTTCGCCCGTTCCGGCCTTGCCGGCGTGTCGCTGCCCGGCCGGCCGCCCGGCGTCTTCAACCCCAAACGCGATGAACTGCCGGTGACGCTGGCCCGCTTCGGCGCCGGTGCCGACGGGCTGGTGCAGGCCACGGCCACCGAGCCGGCGCCGACCATCATCTTCCCGCCGAACGGCGCCCGCGTCGATCTCGGCACCAATTCGGCCGACGCTACGCCGCTGGTGCTGAAACTGCAGGGCGGCCGGGCGCCGTTCCGCTGGCTCGCCAACGGCAAGCCGCTTGCCGGCATCGACCGCCGCCGCACCGCGACCTGGCAGCCCGACGGCACCGGCTATTCGACGCTGACGGTGATCGACGCGGCCGGACGCGCGGCCAGCGTGAAGGTGTTCGTTGAGTAGAAGACGGCAAGCGATTCAAGGGGGTGCCTCGCGCCGACCTTCGTTGAGAGTGTTCTTTGCAGCGGTGACGCTGACGCTGCTGCCTCTCTCCGCTTACGCCGCCCCCCTCCCCGCCGGCTTCGTCAGGCTCGCCGATATCGACCCGACCATCCGCCAGGACATCCGCTATGCCGGCCTGGAAAACTTCCTGCACCGCAAGGCCGACGGCTATGACGCCCCGGTCTGCATCCTGACCGCGCAAGCGGCGAAGGCTCTGTCCCGCGTCCAGAAAGCGATGACCCAGAAGGGCCTGACCCTGGTCGTCTTCGACTGTTACCGCCCGGCGCGGGCCGTCACCGACATGGGCGAATGGACGAGGCAAGGCGGCCCGCCGGATCCGCAATGGTATCCGACCGTCAAGCGCGGCGATCTTATCGCCGAGGGTTATGTCGGAGAATTGTCCGGCCATTCGCGCGGCTCGACGGTCGACCTCGCCATCGCCGACGCTGGCAAGAAAAGCATCGTCCATCCCACCTGCGGCGCGCCGGACGGCGCCATGCTCGACTTCGGCACCGGTTTCGACTGTTTCGATCCGACGAGCGAGACCGCCAGCACCTTGATCGGCGTCGAAGCCGCCTCCAACCGCAAGATACTGCTTGCCGCCATGCGCGCCGCCGGCTTCCGCAACTATGCACGCGAGTGGTGGCACTTCACGCTGGCGAAAGAGCCTTACCCAAAACAACGCTTCGATTTTCCGGTCACCGCCAATTGAGGCACGACGCTTGTCCTGCTCCCGACGGCTTCCAACCAGGCCGGCAGATGGAGAGCCATGCCTTCGGCGTTTGAGGAAGTTATTTCCTCGATTGGCCGAAGGCCGGCGAAAAATTGCTTCCAGGAGGTGAAAAAGGCAACAATCATTGCATCTAAATTCTATAAACTTGGTAGAGTTATCGGCAGTTCAACGGAGGCGGGAATGTCCAACCCTCATTTCAGGAAACTGCTCGGCGCGCTTGTCGCCACATCGGTCCAGTTCGGCACGCTCGGTTTCGCGTTCGCGGACACGACCATTCTGAACGTGTCCTACGATCCGACGCGTGAACTCTACAAGGCCTATGACGAGGCCTTCGCAGCACACTGGAAGGCCGAGACCGGCGAGACAGTCACCATCCAGCAGTCGCATGGCGGATCGGGCGCGCAGGCCCGAGCGGTGATCGACGGCCTCGATGCCGACGTGGTGACGCTGGCGCTCGAAGGCGATATCAACGCCATCGTTTCCAAGTCGAAGAAGATCAATCCCGACTGGCGCAAGAAATTCGAAAACAATTCAGCGCCTTACACCTCGACCATCATCTTCCTGGTGCGCAAGGGCAATCCCAAGGGCATCCACGACTGGAGCGATCTGGTGAAGGACGGCGTGCAGGTGATCACGCCGAACCCGAAGACCTCGGGCGGCGCGCGCTGGAACTATCTTGCAGCCTGGGCCTACGCCAATGCGCATGATGGCAACGACGAAGCCAAGACCAGGGAATTCGTCGGCAAGCTCTATGCCAATGCCCCGGTGCTCGACAGCGGCGCGCGCGGCTCGACCGTCACCTTCGCCCAGAAGGGCCTTGGCGACGTGCTGATCGGCTGGGAAAATGACGCCTATCTGGCGCTCGATGAATTCGGCGCCGACAATTTCGACATCGTCTACCCGCCGACTTCGATCCTGGCCGAGCCGCCGGTCGCCATCGTCGACGCCAATGTCGACGCCAAGGGCACGCGCAAGGTGGCCGAGGCCTATCTTTCCTATCTCTATTCGAAGGAAGGCCAGACGATCATCGCCAGGAACCACTATCGTCCGGCCAAGCCCGAACTGGTCCCGGCCGAGGATCTCGCCAAGCTGCCCGAGATCAAGCTGGTCACCATCGACGACCCGCAATTCGGCGGCTGGAAGAAGGCCCAGCCCTACCATTTCGGTGACGGCGGAATTTTCGACCAGATCTACAAGCCGGTCCAGTGAAGGTCGCCCTCGAAAGCGGACTGCAGCCTGGTTGAGTCAAGAAGGGACGATCCGGAACAGCATGACATCAGCGCCCGCTCAGGCGGGGTGGCGGTTCAGACAGCCGAGCGTCATTCCGGGTTTCGGATTGACGCTCGGCTTCTCGCTTGCCTACCTCACCCTCATCATCCTCATCCCGCTCTCGGGACTCGTCTGGCGGTCGGCTTCCCTTGGCTGGACCGATTTCTGGGCGCTTGCCGCCGACCAGCGCACCATCAAGGCCCTGCAGATCAGTTTCGGCACGGCTTTCGCCGCCGCGGCGGTCAACGTGGTGTTCGGAACACTCGTCGCCTGGGTGCTGGTCCGCTACCGTTTTCCCGGCCGGCGCGTCGTCGACGCCATGGTCGACCTGCCCTTCGCGCTACCCACCGCGGTTGCCGGCATTGCGCTGACCACGCTCTATGCGCCGAGTGGCTGGCTGGGCAAACTGCTGATGCCGCTCGGCCTCAAGGTCGCCTACACGCCGCTCGGCATCATCGTGGCGCTGGTCTTCATCGGCCTGCCTTTCGTCGTGCGCACCGTCCAGCCGATCATGGAAGAAATCGACAAGGAGGTCGAGGAAGCAGCCGCCACGCTCGGCGCCAGCCGCTTCCAGATCATCACCCGCGTGCTTCTGCCCGGCCTTGCACCGGCCATCACCACCGGCTTCTCGCTCGCCTTCGCGCGCGGCGTCGGCGAGTACGGCTCGGTCATCTTCATCGCCGGCAACCTGCCTTATAAATCCGAGATCGCGCCGCTTCTGATCGTCATCCGGCTGGAGGAATACAACTACCCGGCGGCGACCGCGATCGCCGCGATCATGCTGGCGCTGTCCTTCGCGATGCTCCTGGTCATCAACCTCGTTCAGACATGGAGCCGCAAGCGCTATGGCTGACCCCGAGATCAAATCCTATGAACCATTGCATGAGAGCCGGTCGGCCGCGGTCACCGAAAGCCGCCCCGTCCGTATCACGCTGACGGCTGTAACGCTGGTTTTTCTCGGCGTGTTCCTGCTGTTGCCGCTGATCATCGTCTTCAAGGAGGCTTTCGCCAAGGGCGTCGGCGCCTATTTCCAATCACTGGGCGATGCCGACACGCGCTCCGCCATCCGCCTGACCTTGCTGGTGGCGGCGATCTCGGTGCCGCTCAATCTCGTCTTCGGCCTTTCGGCCGCCTGGGCTATCGCCAAGTTCGAATTCAAGGGCAAGGCGTTCCTGACCACGCTGATCGACCTGCCTTTCTCGGTCTCGCCGGTCATCTCCGGCCTGGTCTATGTGCTGCTCTTCGGCGCGCAAGGGCTGCTCGGCGAGTGGCTGAAGGCGCATGGCATCCAGATCCTGTTCGCGGTGCCCGGCATCGTCCTGG
>JAFKFE010000198.1 GCA_017308345.1 Alphaproteobacteria bacterium
ATGGCGGCTTTCCACCGATCTCAAGCGCTTCAAGGCCGACACGATGGGTAAGCCGATCGTCATGGGCCGCAAGACCTATGAAGGCATCGGGCGGCCGCTGCCAGGGCGGCTCAACATCGTGGTGACGCGGGACAAGGCCTGGCGGGCCGAAGGCATAGAGGTGGCCCACTCGCTGGATGACGCGATCGCGCTGGCCAAGGTGCGCGGCCGCTGCATGGCGGGCGCAGGGGAGATTTGCGTGGTTGGTGGCGGCCAGATCTATGCTCAGGCCCTGCCGATCGCCGACCGCCTGCACGTGACGCATGTGCTGGCCAGCGTCGACGGCGACGCCCATTTCCCCCCGATCGACCCAAGCACTTGGCAAGTCGTCAGCGCCGAGGATTTTCCCGCCGGCGAGAAGGACAGCCACGCGACGCGCTACACCGTCTACGAACGCCGTCGCGGCGGTCGTTGAAGACGACAAACGGTCGCTATCGGTCCAAATCGGGCGGTGGCGATGGCACATCGCGTTGAAAGCGTGCCACGGCGTCCCTATAGAAGGACGACGTTAGGATTGCGCCGTAAGGCCTGAGGGAACCGAAGCGAAAGGACATTCATGCCCTGGAACGACAAGAGCGGTGGCGGCGGCCCGTGGGGCGGCGGCGGCAATCAGGGGCCTTGGGGGCAGGGACCGAAAGGGCCGAGCGGCCCGCAAGGTTCGCCTCCCGATCTTGAGGATATCATCCGCCGCGGCCAGGACAGGCTGCGGCGCGCGCTTCCGGGGGGCGGCGGCGCCAGCCCGGCCGTGCTGGGGCTGATCGCGCTGGCCCTCATCGTGTTGTGGGCCTTCAAGGCGATCTATACCGTGCAGCCCGACGAGGTTGCCGTCGAACTGCGCTTCGGCCAGCCGAAGACCGAGCTTTCGCAGCCCGGTCTGCATTTCCACTGGTGGCCGATCGAAACGGTCGAGACCGCCAAGATTTCCGAGCAGCTCGTCAGCATCGGCGGCGGCTCGACCAGCGGGTCCGGGCTGATGCTGTCCGGCGACCAGAACATCGTCAACGTGCAGTTCTCCGTTGCCTACCAGGTCTCCGATCCCAAGGCCTATCTGTTCGACGTTTCCGATCCCGACGGCATGCTGACCCAGGTGGCCGAGAGCGCCATGCGCGAAGTCGTCGGCAGGCGTCCGGCCCAGGATATCTTCCGCGACGATCGCCAAGGCATCGCAACCGCGGTGCGCGAGATCATCCAGGGGACGCTCGACGGCTACAAGACCGGCCTCCAGGTCAACGCGATCTCGATCGAGGACGCAGCGCCTCCGCGTGAGGTGGCCGATGCGTTCGACGAGGTGCAGCGCGCCGAGCAGGACGAGGACAAGTTCGTCGAGCAGGCCAACCAGTATTCCAACCAGAAGCTCGGACAGGCGCGCGGCGAAGCGGCGCAGATCCGTGAAGATGCGGCGGCCTACAAGAACCGCGTCGTCCAGGAGGCGGAAGGCGAGGCGCAGCGCTTCATCTCCGTCTACAACGAATACGCCAAGGCGCCCGATGTCACGCGCAAGCGCCTCTATCTCGAAACCATGGAGAAGATCCTGAAGGACTCGAACAAGGTCGTCGTCGAGCAGGGCAACGGTCAGGGCGTTCTGCCTTACCTGCCGCTGCCGGCATTGCAGCCGAAAGCGCAGCCGGCACCGGCCTTGGGCGCCACGACGGGAGGTAACCAGTGATGGCCAACCGTCTTCCCATCCTCGCCGTCATCGCGGCCGTGCTTCTGTTCTTGCTCTACTCCTCGGTGTTCGTGGTCAATGCCGGCCAGCAGGCGATCGTGCTCAGGTTCGGCGAGATCATCGACGTCAAGAGCGAGCCCGGCATCTACTTCAAGGCGCCGTTCGCCTTCTTCGATGCCGACAGCGTGCAAATGGTCGAGAAGCGGGTGATGCGCTTCGACCTCGACAACATCCGCGTCCAGGTCTCGGGCGGCAAGTTCTACGAGGTCGATGCCTTCATCGCCTACCGCATCTCGGATCCGCGCACCTTCCGCGCGGCGGTGTCCGGTCAGGTCGAACTGGCCGAAGCCCGGCTGAGGACGCGTCTCGACGCGGCGCTGCGCCGTGTCTACGGCTTGCGCGACTTCGAGGCAGCTCTTTCGGAAGAGCGCGGCAACATGATGCGCGAGGTGCGCGACCAGCTTCGCCCCGACGCGACCTCGCTTGGCCTCGACATCGAGGACGTGCGCATCCGCCGGACCGACCTGACGGCGGAGGTCTCGCAGCAGACCTATGACCGCATGAAGGCCGAGCGCCTGGCGGAGGCCGAGCGGCTCAGGGCCCGCGGCAACGAGGCGGCGCAGCGCATCCGGGCGCGGGCCGACCGCGAAGTGGTCGAGATCGTCGCCGAGGCGCAGAAGGAATCGGAGATCCTGCGCGGCGAGGGCGAAGCCCAGCGCAGCGCGACTTTCGCGGAGGCCTACAAGCGCGATCCGGCTTTCTTCGATTTCTATCGATCGATGAATGCCTACGGCACGGCGCTGGACAACACCGGGACGACGATGGTGCTCTCGCCTGAATCCGAGTTCTTCCGCTACTTCCGCGATCCGGACGCCAAGCCTCAGCCCGGGCAGCCGGCGGCGTCGCAGCCCGGAACGGGGCAACCGGCGGCACCGGCCGCGCAACCCAGCACCGCCCAGTAGCGGGCGGTGCAGGATTTTCTGGCGGCAATCGGCCTGGTCCTCGTGATCGAAGGGCTGGTCTATGGAGGGTTTCCGGCTTTGGCCCGGAAACTCGCGGCAGAGGTGCAGACGATGCCGGAGAATATGCTGCGGCTTGGCGGGCTTGCCGCCATAGCCGTCGGCGTCGGCATCGTTTGGCTGGTGCGCCGTTGACGAAAGTCCTTGGTGCAGCGGCCAGGGACGATTAATCTTGTGCCGACAGCCGCAGCCGCAAACGCGCCTTATTTCTTGCCAACATGATCGGAAGCGGCGTTTTTGCGGTTACGCTTTTCTTTTCAGAATCGGAGGCCATGATGATATCCGACACCTTATTGCGCGCGGCGCGGCGCACGCTTTTTGCCGGCGCCACGGCGTTCGCGGTCGGCATTGTCGCCGTCCCGTCCTTCGTCACGCCCACGATCGCTTCCGACGGGCCGCCGTCGGTCGCTGATCTCGCCGAACGCCTGCTTGGCGCGGTGGTCAACATCTCGACCTCGCAGACGGTGAAAGGCACCGAAGGGCCTGGCGCGGTGCCGATGCCGCAACTGCCCGAAGGCTCGCCGTTCCAGGACTTTTTCGACGATTTCTTCAAGAACCGTGGCGGCGACAAGGGCGGCGCCGCGCAGAAGGTGCAGTCGCTCGGCTCCGGCTTCGTCATCGATGCCGAGCAGGGCATCGTGGTGACCAACAACCACGTCATTGCCGATGCCGATGACATCGAGGTGAATTTCTCCGACGGCATCACGCTGAAGGCGACGCTTGTCGGCACCGACACCAAGACCGACGTCGCGGTGCTGAAGGTCGACCCCAAGGGCCACAAGCTGACGGCGGTGAAGTTCGGCGATTCCACCAAGATGCGCGTCGGCGACTGGGTGATGGCGATCGGCAATCCGTTCGGCCTTGGCGGCACTGTGACGGTCGGCATCGTTTCGGCGCGCAACCGCGACATCAATTCCGGCCCCTATGACGACTTCATCCAGACCGACGCCGCCATCAATCGCGGCAATTCCGGCGGCCCGCTGTTCAATGCCGACGGCGAAGTCATCGGCATCAACACTGCGATCATCTCGCCATCGGGCGGTTCGATCGGCATCGGCTTCTCCATTCCCTCGCAGCTCGCCGCTGGCGTCGTCGACCAGCTCCGCCAGTATGGCGAGACGCGGCGCGGCTGGCTCGGCGTGCGCATCCAGCCGGTTACCGACGACATAGCCGAAAGCCTCGGCATGGCGACCGCCAAGGGCGCGCTGGTGGCCGGCGTCATCAAGGGCGGGCCGGTCGACAACGGCACGGTCCAGGCCGGCGACGTCATCATCAAGTTCGACGGCAAGGATATCCACGAAATGCGCGACCTGCCGCGCGTCGTGGCGGAAAGCCCGGTCGGCAAGGCGGTCGACGTGGTTATCGTGCGCAAGGGCGTCGAGCAGACCGTCAAGGTGACGCTAGGCCGGCTCGAGGATGGCGAGAAGCTGGCCAGCGGCGAGAACGGCGGCACCGATCAGGGCAATGGCGAAAAGGCAACGCCTCCGGTTTCGACGGCTTCGGTGCTCGGCATGACGGTCGGCGAGCTCAACGACGAGACCCGGCAGAAGTTCGGCATCGCCGCCGACGTGTCGGGCGTTGTCATCACGGATGTCGCCAAGGATTCGGCCGCCGCCGAGCGCGGCATCCAGCCCGGCGAGGTGATCACCGAGATCGCGCAGGAATCCGTCGGCACGCCGAAGGACGTAATGGACCGGATCGGCGCGCTGAAGGAGCAGGGCCGCAAGAACGCGCTTCTGATGCTGGCCTCGAAGACCGGCGAGCTGCGCTTCGTGACGATCCGGATGGATTGAGTCCGGAAAGCCGGGCAACAGATTGATGTTCAATGAAGAGGGCGGCTAGCGAGCCGCCCTTTTTCGTGCCTGCCAGTCCCCCCGCGACAGCCGGTACATGACATGCCGCTTGAGATGCGGGTGGCTGTCGGGAACGCTTGGGTGATCGAAATCGGCGTTCGGATCGGCACGCATGCCGAGCCGCTTCATGACTGCGGTCGAGCGATGGTTTTCGGCAACCGCGAAAGACACGATTTCGTCCAGCCCGAGCGTTTCGAAACCAAAGGCGAGCCAGGCTTCGGCTGCTTCCGTGACATAGCCCTTGCCCCAGAATTCGGGCACCAGCCGCCAGCCGATCTCGATCGTGCCGGGCGCCAGCACGTCTATGTCTTCCGTTCCGGACAAGCCGACGAAGCCGATGCATTCGCCTGTCGCGGCGATCTCGGCCGCGGCGAAGCCATAACCGTCCTCATCGATCCAGGCGCGGACCTCGTCCATCTTGGCGTCAGCCGCGGCACGGTCGCGGCGGAACGGGAAGAATTCCATCACGCGCTCGTCGGAGTTGACACGATGGAAAAGCTCGCGGTCGCGTTCTTCCCAGTTGCGCAGGATGAGGCGCCCGGTGCGGATCGGCGTCATTCCACAAACTCATCCCGGCGGTAGCCCTGGAGATAGAGCAGCGCGGTCAGGTCGCCATGATCGATGCGGATCCGCGCCTGCTCCGCCACCGCCGGCTTGGCGTGCAGGGCGACCCCTGTGCCGGCAAGACGGATCATATCGAGATCGTTGGCGCCGTCGCCGACCACGATGGCATCCTGCGTGGTCAGGGCGAGCCTCGCCGCTATGTCGAGCAGCGCTTCGGCCTTCGCGGCGCGACCCAGGATAGGCTCGGTCACCATGCCGGCGAATTTGCCGTCTTTCTCGATCAGGCGGTTGGCCCGGTTTTCCTGGAACCCCAGCATGTCGGCGATGCGGCTGGTGAAGACGTCGAAGCCGCCCGAGACCAGCGCTGTCCAGGCGCCGTTGGCGCGCATCGTGCGCACCAGCGCGCGGCCGCCGGCGGCGAGCGTCAGCCGGTTGGCGACGATGCGGTCGACCACCGCGGTGTCGAGGCCTTTCAGCAAGGCGACACGCTCGCGCAGGGCTGGCTCGAAGGCGATCTCGCCATTCATCGAGCGCGCGGTGATCGCCGCCACATGGTCCTTGACGCCGATTTCGTCGGCGAGCTCGTCGATGCACTCCTGGTCGATCATCGTCGAATCCATGTCGGCGAGCAGGATTTTCTTCCGCCTGCCTTCGGCGGACTGGACGATCACATCGACCGGCTCGGAAGCCAGTGCTGAGCGCAGATTGGCGGTCACTTCGCCGATATCCGGGGGCCGCGGCAAAACGAGGTCGCAGGCGACGTCCTCGTCCAG
The DNA here is from genome assembly GCA_017308345.1 of Alphaproteobacteria bacterium. Lineage (GTDB taxonomy): Bacteria > Pseudomonadota > Alphaproteobacteria > Rhizobiales > Rhizobiaceae > Mesorhizobium. Next base: position 5,915 of record JAFKFE010000198.1, read on the forward strand.
CCAATGAACGGCGCTTGCGCCTGCGGCCTGCAAGGCCATATTCGCAAGCGAGGCCGGCACGGCGCGGGCTTTTGGACGGGACACTAGCGTGGCGATCAGCGGCATTGAACAATCCGGCAGAGAGGCGGGCGAAGGCCGCGTCAAGAACGCGATCCTGATAGCCGGGCCGACAGCCAGCGGCAAGTCGGCGCTGGCGCTCGATCTTGCCGAACGCGGCGGCGGGGTCATCGTCAACACCGATTCCATGCAGGGTTATTCGGTCCTCGACGTCTTGACGGCGCGGCCGAGCGCCGCGGAGATGGCACGCGTGCCGCACTTCCTCTATGGCCATGTGCACCCCTCCAAGGCCTATTCCACCGGCGCCTGGCTGCGCGATGTGACAAGGCTGACGGAAGACGGCGTCCTGTCGGGCCGGCCCGTCATCTTCGTCGGCGGCACCGGGCTCTATTTCCGCGCGCTGGCCGAAGGCATCTCGGATATGCCGGACATTCCGCCGGCCGTGCGCGAGCGCTGGCGCTACGAGCTCAAGGAACAAGGGGCCGAAAGGCTGCATCGCCTGCTGATGCGCGAGGATTCGGCCGTGGCCATGCAGCTCAGGCCGACCGACGGTCAGCGTATCGTGCGCGCGCTCGAAGTGTTCGACGCCTCGGGACGCTCGATCCTGGAATGGCAGGCGGCGCAGGGCCGACCGCTGATCGATCGCGACAGCGCGCGCTTCCTGGTCATCGAGCCGGACCGGGAGCAACTGGTCCAGCGCATAGAGGCGCGTTTCGACCAGATGCTCGACAAGGGCGCGCTCGACGAAGTGCGTCAGCTCACGGCGCTTGGCCTCGATCCTGACCTGCCGGCGATGAAAGCGATCGGCGTGCGCGAGCTGCGGGCGGCGATGGCTGGAGAGTCAGGTTTTCCGGAGGCGATCGAGCGCGCCAAGATCGCGACCCGACAGTATGCCAAGCGTCAGTCGACCTGGTTCAGACATCAGCTCGGCGCGGAGTGGCGCAGGCTGCGGCCGGGCGACGACCCGGCAGTCTGGGGCTGAGCAAAAGCCTTTTTCAATCAGTACCTTAAAATCCTTGGCTCTAATTCTCGCCAAGGTTGTCCGGGTTAACGGTCCGTAAGGTCCGCCATGCCATAACGTCAGGGGTTATAGTGCCGCGGGGAGTTGATGCGTTTCCATAAGGCGGAATCCGCATTTTTCGTGTTTATTTTTCTGATCCTGGCCGCCGGCCTGGTGACCTTCCATGCCTATGGCCAATTGCAGGACATCGCCACTGACCTCGATGCCGCGTCGCGCGTCGACAAGATCATCTATCTCAACAAACTGCTGTTCGTTACCGGCGCGCTACTGGCGACCGCGCTGTTCTTCGGCACCTTCTTCATCTACCCGCTGATCCGCGGCCAGGTGCGGGAGGAGGGCAAGCTCAGGGCCATGACGGTTTCGCTCAGCGCCCGTTCGCAAACGCTCGAGCAGGCGGCGCTGACCGACGGTCTGACCGGCATGCAGAACCGCCGTTATTTCGACGATGCGCTGCGCGAATACCTCCAGGAGTTTCGCCGCATCGACAGGCCGGTCGGGCTTATGATCCTCGATCTCGATCATTTCAAGCAGGTCAACGACACGCATGGCCATGACGTCGGCGACGAGGTGCTGCGGGCCGTCGCCACCTGCCTGCGGGGCATGACGCGCTATCACGATGTGGTGGCGCGGCTGGGCGGCGAGGAGTTTGCCGTCGTCACGCCCAACATGGACGTCGAGTTGCTTGCCAGATTCGCCGAGCGCATCCGCAAGGCGATCGCCAACCTGTCGATCATGTCGGGCAATGTGCGGCTCAAGGTCACCACCAGCGTCGGCCTCGCCGTCTGGGACCACAAGGAAAGCGCGGAGGATTTCTACCGCCGCGCCGACCGCCAGCTCTATGAGGCGAAGAAGCAGGGTCGCAACCGCGTCTGCGCCTAAAATCTCATCATCAAATTCGTGAGGCTGGCCGCCTGGAGCCGCTTTCTGCGCTTCCGGTGCTCACGGACTTCATGTCCGCTCCGCTCCGGTTCTCGACAGCGACTCCATTCGAC
>JAFKFE010000199.1 GCA_017308345.1 Alphaproteobacteria bacterium
GTAAGCCGCGGCCGCATGGTCAACCGCGTGTCCGGCGAACCGGCCTTCCAGTTGCGCGAGCGCCACGACGCCAGCGACTTCGAGACGAAGACGCAGGACAAGCTCGAAGCGGCGGAGTGATTTAGCTGATTTCCCCCACGTGGGGGGAGATTGGCTGCCGCCGGCGCTACCGCCCATACGTATACGTCACGGTCGCCTCGCCGAGCGCGGAGCTCTTGGCGGCGACCGAGACCATGTCCGGCAGCGGATTGTCCGGCGCGCGCAGCGTCTTCTCGCCCAGCGCGTAGAGCGTGAAGACATAGTGGTGCTGGCCGCTGCCGGGCGGCGGGCATGGGCCGAAATAGGCGGCGCGGCCGACGCCGCCCTTGCCCAGCACCGAACCCTTGGGCATGCGCTTGCCGCCCTGCGCGCCGGCGCCTTCGCCAAGGCCCTTGGCGCTCGCCGGGATGTTCCAGGCAAGCCAGTGCCAGAAACCCTTGCCGCCATTGGCGTCGGTGTCGAACATGGTGAGCGCATAGCCCCTGGTGCCGGCCGGCGGATCCTTCCAGGCAAGCGCGATCGAGACGCTCTTGCCGCCGCAACCGGGCCTGTCGCCGAGATATTTCGCGTCCCATTTGCCGTCGGAAACCGACGGGCTGGAGATTTCGAAGGCGGATGCCTGGGTGGCAAAGGCGCCGAAAGCAAGCATGGTGAAGCCAAGGCGCAAGATCATGGCAATGCTCCCCTTCTGTCCAAGATGAGAAAGAGTTTAAACCAAAAGCGGCCGGAAAAAGGGCGGCTGCCGAGCGTCGGCGCGGCAACAAAAAAGCCCCGCCGGTGGAGGCCGTCGGAGCTCTTTCGTTGGACCGCGAAGGTGGGACTTCGCGGCCTGTCGATCCAGGGGGTGTTGGATCGGCCGCGACCCTAGCCGAGGAAACGGCCTAACCGATAATCACGCCTGCGCACTACCAATCACGCCTGCGCGAGGGGCAGGTGATAGCCGGCGAAAGAGGCGCTCGGCGCTATGCGTTGGTATCTGGCGGGCTCAGCTCATAAGCCAAGCGCCGGCGCTGCCGATGAACGCGTCCCGCTGCTTCGCCTCGGTGGGCGTTGCGAGACCGAATGCTGTCGTCAGCGTGTCGATGTTGGCGGCGATCAGGTCGGCGAAGCGCTTCATGTTTCGTCGGTCAAGATCGCCAAGTTGCCGTGCCAGCGAGGCCGCGATGCTTGTCGTCAGCCTCTCGCGCACGCGCTTGCGCGCCGCCGCGCTATCGATACCGAGCCTGCTCAGGAAGATTGAGAAATCATCGCCGGTGATCGCATCCAACCTCTCAGCCTCGCCGATCCTATAGGCCAGTTCGTCGGTCAGGCTGTTGTCGAGCTTCGTTGGCAAGAGATCGTAGCGCGGCGCCATCAGGATTCGCCCGCCAATTCGATGAAGCAGGGCAAAATTCTTGGCATGGCCGTCCGTGTTGCCGGTCATCAGGTCGAATAGCGTTGCCCTGATAAAAGTGTCTTTCGCGCCGGCGGGGTCCGCAGTTGCGTCGAGGACGCGGCGGATGGCCTCGGCATCGAACCGCCGGCCGGGCGCCCCGCGCCGTTCGTATTTGAGCGCCGCCGGCAGTCCAAGCGCCTGGGCGAAATCCTCCTGATGGACGCGGACGATGCGTCCGTCTTGCGTGAGCGCCCGGTCGAAGCGGGTGACCAGCAGCGCCTCGATCCCCGAGAAAGGCGCAACCGTGGCATCGGTCGTGTCGAAGCCGAGCGCGCGCGACAGCGCCAGCGCCTCCGCTTCGTCGCGCGCATCGTGGAGGTGACGCTCGTCGGGCACCTTCAATATATGCGTGGTCGGCGCGCCCGATCCCGGACGAGGTTCGGCAAAGGAGCCGTCGGGCAGCACCGTCAGCGCGATCTTGCTTTGCACGCCGGCCAGCGGCGACGGGTCGGAGGTGCCGTCCGGCAGGCGCTGGCGGCGGTGGAGCGCATTGACGATCCTCGCCATGCGCTCCGAGCCGATCGGCACATAGTCGCTGGCATAGTCGCCCGGCACCTTGACGGCGGGCGCCCCCGCCGGCAGCACCGACAAGGCGCCGGCGCAATCCTTGCCGAGATGGTAGAGCAGGCCGGCTATGTCGTCGCGGGCAAGCCCCTCGCGTGCCATGATGTCGGCCAGGGCGCTGTCGCGCTCCTGCAGCAGATTGTCGAAGAATGGCCTGGCCGCGACATCGCCGTAAGGCTCATCGGTGAGCGGCAGCGACAGAGAAAGCGCAACGGCGTCGGGATCGGCGAGATAGCGTGGCCGATAGGCAAAGGCCACCGCGCCGTTGCCGTCGCGGGCAAGGACACCCACCGGATCGGCAAAGCCGTCGAACCGGACATCGAGCGCCAAACCCTCCATCGATCAGCGCTCGCGCGCGAAGACCGCGATGCCGGCGGCACCGGCGACCTTCAGCACTTTGCCTAATTCCAGCGTCGGCTTGCCGTTCTCCAGCTCCGAGATGAAGCGGCGGCCGACGCCGGCAAGATCGGCGAACTCTTGCTGTGAAAGTTTACGCCGCTCACGGACCGACCGAACGAGCCTGCCGAGATCGGCCGGCCCCGCAATGCCGGTGAACCCGCCTTGCGCGGCCTCAGCCCGTGTCCGCATCGCGGGTTGTGTCGCAGCGGGGTCGAACATGCGCGGTAATGTCGTGGTGACCTCCGGCGCATTGGCTTTGACTTTAATCTCGATGCCAGGAACGAGGACATTGACGCCGGTCGGATGCGGCCTGCTCATATCGCCTGCCCCGGTGCCGGCCCCGTCGTGATCGGACTGCGCGGTGCGGCGCGCGATTTCCGTTGCATCCAGCGGCTTTGATGTTGGCGGTTTCGGCATAGCTTTGATCCCGGGCGGGAACATAAGCCCGCATAGCGAGAAATGCAAGGCCATCCGCTCCCGCTCGGGATCACGTGATTAAAGAAATGATACCGTTCGGGTGCAAGTTCAGGCTCAGGCGACATTGAGCGCCTGCCTGATCCCATTCGGGATCAGGTCATAACAGCTTCGCCAGCCTCGGCACGCCTTCGTTCACCGCGCGGTCGTCGGCGAGCGTGAAGGACATGCGCAGCGTGTTGCGGCCGGTGCCGTCGGCATAAAAGGCGTTGCCCGGCACGAAGGCGACGCGCGCCTCTTTCACCGAACGCGCCAGCAGCTCGGTGGCATCCGCGCCTTCCGGCAACGTCAGCCAGACGAACATGCCGCCCTCCGGGCTGCTCCAGGAAATGCCTTGCGGCATATTGGCTTCGAGCGCGCCGAGCAGCGCGTCGCGCCGCTTGCGGTAGGCGCCGATCAGCTTTTCCACCTGGGCGTCGAAAATGGTGTCGGCGACACGGTGCATGACCATCTGGTTGATCGAGGGGCTGTGCAGGTCGGAGGCCTGCTTCATCAGCACCAGCTTTTCCACGACATGGCGCGGCGCGCAGACCCAGCCGACGCGCATGCCAGGCGACAGGATCTTCGAGAACGAGCCGCAATAGAGCGTGCGCGCCTTGTCGATGCCGCCGGAGCGGGCACAGTCGAGCGCCAGGATCGGCGGCACGCCCACCCCGTCATAGCGCAGCGCGCGATAGGCGGCGTCCTCGATGACGGCGATGTCGAGCTCGCCCGCGAGATCGAGCACCGCCTCGCGCTGCTTGACGTCCAGCGTGTTGCCGGTCGGGTTGGCGAAATCTGGCACCAGATAGGCGAATTTCACCTTGCCACCATTGATGGCGGCCGCGGCGCGGTAGGCCTCCGGCGTCATGTTGCCGCCGGCGGTGTTCAGCCGGTCATAGCGCGGCTCATAGGCGTTGAAGGCCTGCAGCGCGCCGAGATAGGTCGGCCAGGTGACCAGGGCCGTGTCGCCGGGCGACAGGAACAGCTTGCCGAGATAGTCGAGCGCCTGCTGCGAGCCGGAGGTGATGAAGATGTTGCCCTCGTCGCACGCAACACCGAGCTTGCCCATATGGGCCGCCAGCCATTTGCGCAGCGGCAGGTAGCCCTCGCTGACCTGGTACTGCAATGCGGCGCCGGCCTCCTTGCCGCCGAGCACCGCCTGATAGGCATCGCCGATGGCCTGCGCGGGAAACAGCGACGGGTCGGGGATGCCGCCGGCGAAGGAGATGATGTCGGGCTGGTCGAGCAGCTTCAGCAGCTCGCGGATTTCCGAGGCCTTCATGCGCGACGAGCGCGAGGCCAGAAGGTTCATCAGGGTCAAGGCGCGCCTCCCGAGCGGCAAATCAGCATTTATTTAGGTCAACTTTACTGACCTATTATCAGGTCTTTCCCCCAAGTTGAATAGCCCAGCCGCGAAAACGCGCAAAGGCCAATCCGGCCACGGTCAGACCCACGCGACCGGTCGCCGCGCTCACCGAAACGTGACCCCGGCCAAATATCAGCGCCCTCTAATTCAATGACCGTCGGTGCTACTGATGAGGCCGCCCCTGCTATGGGGCTATAACGATGGGAGAACAAGGCCATGAAAACGAAGACGGCATTTCTGAGCCTATTGGCCGCGTCGGTCATCGCCGGCACGGCGTTCGCGGGTATCCTCGACGAGCCGAAGATGATGGCGCCTTTCTTCACCGACAAGACCATGAAAACGATGAAGTCGGACGCCGACATGAAGAAGGTCTGGGCCAAGATGTCCAAGAAGCACCAGACGGCGATGATGAAGGAATGCCAGGACGCGGCAATGAGCAAGCCGCACGCCGAGTTCTGCGCGAAGCTGAACGCTCTGGCCGGCCACGCCTGATCGAGTGCCGACGATGGGGTGGTGGGCCCGCGGAAGACCCGCCATCCTCCTCTCCAGTTCATTTTAGCGATTGCGAATAGAAATCCATTGCGCGCAAGCGCGAGCGGATGCAACCTCATTCCGGCAGACCGGCAAACAGAAGAACATCGGTCCAGATGGGAGGGGGCATGACGCTCGAGATTATCGGGGCCGGCTTCGGCCGCACCGGCACGTGGTCGACTTTCGCGGCGCTGAACAGGCTCGGCTTTCCGAGCTATCACATGCAGGAAGTCATCATCAACAAGGCCAACAAGGGTCATCTGGACTTCTGGCGCAAGGTGGCGAACAGTCCGCCGGGCACTCAGCACGACTGGGCCCGAGTGTTCGCCAACTACAAGGCCACTGTCGACAATCCGGGCTGCTGCGTCTGGCGCGAACTGATGGCCGCCTATCCCAACGCCAAGGTGCTCCTGACGCTGCATCCGCGCGGCGCCGAGGCCTGGTACGACAGCACCATCGACACGATCTACTTCACCGAGAATGTCTGGCAGTTCAGGGTGCTGGAATGGCTGACTCCGTTCGGCCGCAAGTTCGGCGACATGTCGCGCAAACTTGTCTGGGGCCGGACGCTGAAGGGCGTGATGGACGACCGCGACAAAGCGGTGGCGCGCTACAATTCCTATATCGACGAGGTGAAGGCGGCGGTGTCGCCCGAAAGGCTCCTGATCTTCAAGGTCAGCGACGGCTGGGCGCCGCTCTGCGATTTCCTCGGGGTCCCGCTTCCGAACGAGCCCTTCCCCAACCTCAACGACCGCGCCAGCATCAAGAAGATCATCCGCGAGATGATCATCGGCTCCTATGTGATGCTGGCGGGCGTCACGGCGGCGATCGTGCTGGCGGCCGGCGCGCTGTGGTGGCTGCTTAGGTAACGCAGCCGGTTCCGCGCGAAGAAGGCGGGATTGTCGTTATATTAGAAATGGCGCATATTACTTGAGCCGAAGCGTTGCTTCGGGTGTAAACCGCCGTTGGCCGTGGCTGCCCAGGCGGTCCACGGGCCACGTCAAATGTCAGTGAAAAACGAGCAACCCGGTGCGCCGCTCAAACGATCGAGCAGCGCGGGACAATGATATTTGGAGGAGATTCCCATGAAGGTCACCGTATTGGCGAGTTACGAACCCCACGCCGCCAAGGGATTGATGCAGGGCTCGGACCGGGAGGCCGCGATCCGGACGCTTTTCGAAAGCGTCGGCGGCAAGATGAACAGCCTGATGTTCACGCGCGGCATGTACGACGTCGTCGTCAACGGCGAAGTGCCTGACCAGAACGCCGGGATGGGCCTGACCCTTGCCGTGCGGGCAAGCGGCTCGGTGAGCGACCTCGTCATTCTCGAGGAGCTCAACATGAAGGCGGTGATCGCGGCCGCCAACAAGGCCGCCGGCGCCTACAAGCCGGCCGGCTGACCTCAAAACCGATGGGAGGATGCCATGACCGCTTACAACGTAGTCCGCTTTCGCACCAAGCCGGGCAAGGAAAAGGCCTTCGTCGACGCGCATGAGAAGATCTCGCTGCACGCCAAGGGCTTCCGCAAGGGCGCCCTGATCAAGACCGGCGAGCGCACCTACTGCATGGTCGGCGAATGGAAGGACATGGACAGCCTCGCCGCGGCGCGCCCGATGATGATCGGAATCCTCGATACGTTCCGCGACATGCTCGAGGACCTTGGCGGGGACCTCGGCGTCACCGATCCGGTGTCGGGGACAGTCGTCGCCGAAATAGGCTGACGGCGCTGCCGCCCATCGGCGGCCGCCGGGCTGCAAGGCTCGCCAGGCCGGCGCCGTCCGGTATGCCACCCGACCGCCGATGCGCGGAGCCGGGGCCGCCCTTTTGGCTGGAGCGGTTCACCGTTTCACGGAAACCGCTCCATCTTCCTGTTTTGATGCAAACCGTTCCGCACCTTTCCTGGAATTGGTCCAGCTAGAACGGCAAGCGGATTTCATCCGGCTGGCTGGGGGCTCCCGGCCAGCCGATGTCCTTGCGGATCTCCGGCGGCAATTCGTTCAGCTCGCGCGTCGCGCGGCGGCGTTTGCCGGCCTCGGCGAAGGCGGCACGGATTCGGTTGAGACTTTTGAACATGGAAACCCCCATAAATCAGCGACGGAAAACCGGTGACGCCTCTTCACCCGGCGCCGCTTTTGCGGTGCGTCTGTAACCGGTGGATTGCGCGCGAACGGTGAAATGCTTCACGAAGCCGGAGCGGCCCGAAACATTTGTGTGCAAACTAATTTACGGGATCGGCCATGCATCCCGCGCGCCAGGCGCGGGTCTGCATGGTCTGCAATGTCAGACGCTTGGGCTTACCGGTTGATGCGTTGATTCATGTCCTGCCGAAAGCAGGCGCGCTTACTCCGGCGCCTGCGAATCCGAACCGGCCTGTTGCGCGGTCCGCGCCGAGAGCCGGCCTTTGCGGAAGAGCGTCGGCTTTGAATATTCTTTCTTCATTGCCAAATCCCCTGCTTGGTCACCTTAAGTGCGGCAAAGGCGTTCGACCTGTCAAGCGGCCGGCGCGGCAATGTCTCAGTCGGCATCAATCGCTTTCCATCCACAGAATGAACTCGTTCCAACTGGCCTTGACGCCGTTCTGGCGCTGCGTCTGACCCTTGCACCAAATCAGTCCTGTTTTGGTTAGATAGCAATCGCCAAGCAGTTCGCCATTGGGTTTGCGAACCTGAAACTCGATCCCATTCGTCTTCACTTCCATGCCGACATCAAAGTCTTTGATCGTGACTTTCAATACCACACCCTCCTCAGTTGCTTTGCGCTAAACATGCAAGAGTTCAAAGGCGTGCGCAACAGCAGTGTCAAGGCTACTGAATTTCAAATTGAGACGCTACTGCAGGCACATCCGTCGCTGACCGGACTTATCGAACAGCACCCTCCCGCCCCGCGCCACTTCCCTGCCCGCCCGATAGACGGCGCGATCCTTCGGCACCGCCACCACCGCTTCCGGGATGTGCCCGGCACGGAGCGCGACGAAGTCGGCCTTGGCGCCGACGGCGACGCCGTAGCCTTCCAACCCCAGCGCCATGGCGCCAGCGTGGCTCGCCAGATCATAGGCGGCTTCCAGCTCCCGATCCTCGTAGAAGCCGGAGCGGTAACCGATCATGTTGGCGCGGTTGAGCATGTCGCCATCGCCATAGGGCCACCAGGAATCGCGGATGTTGTCGGAGCCGGCGAAGACCGTGAC
>JAFKFE010000151.1 GCA_017308345.1 Alphaproteobacteria bacterium
CCCAGGCCGCCGCCTTCGGAGCGCTGCAGCAGCACCACGCCGACAAGGGCGAGCACGACCATGAGGTGGATGACGATCAGTACGGTTTCCATAATTTATCCTGGCGAGGCCTTGCGCGGCCGCGCATACGACCGGTGTTTTGGAGGCGGCTCCTTACAATGCTTTGGCGGCATTTCCAAGCCCGTGGCCGGGAATATGGGGAGCAATGCGGCCTTTGCAACGATTTATGCCGCCTGAGCATAGAGACCGTTTCGAAATTCGCTCCGGCGCCAAGTAAGATTGCTGCAGCGTCCTTTGCGCGTCCAAGAGGACCCGCGGCGCCGCAGTAGCGCAGAGAACGCCGCCAGATGGCCGCTGGAGTAGAATTTCCAAACGGTCTCTAGGAGATGTTCATGTAGGCTTCCGCAATGGCCAGGAAGTCCGCCGCCTTCAGGCTGGCGCCGCCGACCAGCGCGCCGTCGACATTCTCGACGCCGAGCAGTTCCACCGCGTTGGACGGCTTGACCGAGCCGCCATAAAGAATGCGCATCCTGGCCGCGGCCTCGCCGAGCAAGCCGGTCAGCTTGCGGCGGATATGCGCATGCGCCTCGGCGACGTCGTCTGCGGTCGGGGTCAGGCCGGTGCCGATGGCCCAGACCGGCTCATAGGCGACAATCGTGTTCGCTGCGGTAGCGCTTGGCGGAACCGAGCCCTCGAGCTGGCGCGACAATATATCGAGCGTGGCGCCCGACTCGCGTTCGGCACGCGTCTCGCCGATGCAGATGATGGCCACCAGCCCCGCGCGCCAGGCGGCCGATGCCTTGGCATGGATCATCGCGTCGTCCTCGCCGAACAGTTCGCGGCGCTCGGAATGGCCGACAATGACGTGGCTCGCGCCGGCGTCCTTCAGCATCTCGGCCGAAATCTCTCCCGTAAAGGCGCCGCTCTCCCTGGGATGGCAATCCTCTCCGCCGGCCCGCACCGGCGTGCGCGACAGGATTTCGGCGGCGCGCTGGAGCAATGTCGCCGGCACGCACACCAACGCTTCGGTCTCCGTATCGAGTCCGCTCATGAAGCCGTTGCCGATCGACCGCAGCTCGTTGAGGGAGGCGCTGGTGCCGTTCATTTTCCAGT
>JAFKFE010000152.1 GCA_017308345.1 Alphaproteobacteria bacterium
GCTTGCCCGGGACGTGCGACATGGGGGTTGTCACCCCGACGCCTGGCGTCCTGGACTGCGCCTTGATCGAATCGCCGCCGAAGCCGGCATGGTCATGGAGAGTGAGTTCGGCCCGAAGCCCGCGCGGCGTGCAGTAATAGTGCACGTCCTCGACATCGACGCAGGGCGGCAGGTTGCCGGGCGGCGGGAAGTCGGGCGGATAGAACGGAGGCAGATAGCCGCCGGGGATTTCCTCATAATAGCCGGCGCGGCCCTCGCAGGGGCGCCAGACCCTGACGTCGCCGACATGGCCTTCGACCTCGGGGTCTTCGAAATAGCCGTCGAAATCGACGAACCACGAGCCGAAAGGCGGCACGTTGGCCGGTTTGACCAGCGCGCTCGGCGTCAGTTGCACGCCGTGCACGGCAAGCGGCCCGCCGGCGGCGAGCCGCTCGGCAAGCTCGGGATTGTCGCGAAGCTTGTCGCCGGTGTTGGCGACCGTGTCGGTACAGACCGAGGTGTCGAGATTGCCTTCGGCGTCATAGCCATATTGCAGATCGACGCCGCCGGCCGACTGGCGGTTGTCCTGCGGGAAGCCGACCGCATATTCCTGCGGCACCTCGACCCAGGCGGATTCCGTCGCCGGATCGTCCGGGTCCTCGCGCCAGTAGCGGATCAGCTCGCCTTTGCCGGAATCGGCGAAACGGCTATAATCGTAGCGGTTTTCGATCGGGCCGCGCTGGGCGAGATACATGAAGCCCTTGTTGTCGAAGGCGATGTCGGTGACGGCGTAGTCCTTGTCGGCCTTGACGGTCAGCTCCCAGCGCGGATCGCCGGCGAAGGAGCCGTCGCGCGCGATGCCGACCGACCAGATCTCGGACTTTTCGCCGACCGAATAATAGAGCCGGCCGCCATGATAGGAGACCGCCCAGACACGGCGTTCGTCCTGCGTATAACCCCAGGTCTCGGGGTCTTCCGTGTCGAAGGCGGCGCCCTGGATGTCCATGACCGCGCCGTCGTCGGCGACCGGGGCGAGCCCATGCGCCGGACGCCCGGCAACGCCATGATCGAACGGGTCGGTCGGGTGGCCGTTGGCGTCGATGCGATGGATCAGCCCGGTGTCGAGATCCGAG
>JAFKFE010000153.1 GCA_017308345.1 Alphaproteobacteria bacterium
GTGCCCGCCAGAGGGCGTCGCGCCGATCGCCGTCACCGCGGCCTGCCAGCTTTTCGGGCTGGCGCTGGTGTCGGCGTCGATCGAGACGATGCCGCTCTGAGGGATCGCGGCACGGACGCGTTCGACGAAGTCCCTGGGGTGCGCATAAAGGATCGTCGCTTCGTCGCCTTCCGGCGCCTTGACGCGATCGAGCGCCGAAAAAGCCTCGTCATCCAGCACGCGCTCGATGGCGCGCAGACGATCGGGCCGCTCGGGATGGCCGGGCGGCGTGAGGTGTTCGAGGAAGATCGGGTGCGTGTAGAGACGGGTGGCCATGGCGCCTAATCTAGGCACCCGCGGCGTGGATGACCATGTTTGCGAGCCGAATGGCTGGGGAAAATTGCGTCAGCCCGTGTCGCTGGCGCCATTGGCGTGGCCCAGGCTTCGCGATAAGGTCACACCGCTGCCTGGTGCCCGCGAAGCGGGAGAATCGGGAACACGGTTGAACTCCGTGGCGTGCCCAACGCTGTGAGGGGGACCGCGCCGGCAAAGCCACTGTCCTCGACGGGAAGGCGCCGGATGCGGGAGGATCCCGAGCCAGAAGACCGGCCCGGCAGACATGGTCGTCCGCTTGGTCAGGCGGGCGACTGCTTGTCGCAAGGGGAAAAGCGATGACGGCAGCAGTGATCGCCGCGAGTGGCGACGACTTTGACCAATTGGCGCGCGACGCGGTCTACCGGGCAATGTTCACCAGGCGTGACGTGCGCAGCCATTTCGTCGCCGACGATCTCGATGACAGTGTGCTGGCGCGGCTCATCACCGCCGCGCACCACGCGCCGTCGGTCGGCTATATGCAGCCTTGGAACTTCATCGTCATCCGCGATGGCGAGCGGCGCAGACAAGTGCGCGACCTGTTCCTCGCCGCGCGCGAGCAGGAACTGCCGGCGATCGAGGCGGAGCGGCAGGCGCTCTACCGCAAGCTCAAGCTCGAAGGCATCTGCGAAAGCGCGCTCAACCTGTGCATCACCTGCGACCGGCAGCGGTCGAAGGACTCGCCGCTCGGACGCTGGCACAACCCCGAGATGGACCTCTACAGCACCGTGTGCGCGGTGCAGAATTTCTGGCTGGCGGC
>JAFKFE010000200.1 GCA_017308345.1 Alphaproteobacteria bacterium
TGAGAGCGGTTCGGATGCCTGGAAGGCCTATATGCGCCGCGCCACCAACACGGTGAACTTCTCCAAGGCGCTGCCGCTGGCGCAGGGTGTGTCGTTCGACATCGATTGAACCGAAACGGCGCCGCCTGGGCGGCGCCGTTTTCCGCTGACATAGGGACGGATTAGTCGACGCAGGTTGACGGCGTGCAGACGGCCGTGACGCTGGACAGTTTCTGACGCTTGCTCAACGTCGGTTTCTCGTAGGTCTTCTTCATAGCTTCCCCATGCGCGATGTTGCCTAAGGCGCGCAACGTGCCGTGTGTACAGCCATCGCGGTATGATGGCATCTGCCGCGCGGGGGATGTCGCTCAGAAGGCCTTGCCGGTTGCCGGGTCGAACAGGCGAAGCGCGTCCGCGTCGAAGACAAACGCGCAGGACTGCCCCTTGGCGACGCGGGCCTGTGGCGGCAAGGTGGCCGTGAGCCTTTGCGCGCCGATCCGGGCGGTGGTGACCTGCTCGGGGCCGGTCAGTTCGACGACGTCGATTTCGACCGGCAGCGACAATTCAGCACCGTTGCCCGGCCCGAGGCGGAGCGCTTCCGGCCTGACGCCGACCATAACCGAAGCTCCGTCGCGAGCTGCGCCGACGTAGCGTTGCGGCAGCGCCAGCCGCGCATCCGTGCCGGTGATGGCGAGCCTGCCATCCTGGACAGCCGCCTCCAGCATGTTCATCGCCGGCGCGCCGACGAAACCCGCGACATAGAGCGTCACCGGATGGTTGTAGATCTCCTGCGGCGTGCCGAGCTGTTCGATGCGGCCGTCGCGCATGACGGCGATGCGGGTCGCCAGCGTCATCGCCTCGATCTGGTCATGGGTGACGTAGACGACCGTGGTGCGCAGCATCTCGTGCAGGCGTTTCAACTCGGTGCGCATTTCGAGGCGCAGCTTGGCGTCGAGATTGGAGAGCGGCTCATCGAACAGGAAGACCTGCGGCTTGCGTACCAGCGCGCGGCCGATGGCGACGCGCTGGCGCTGGCCGCCGGACAACTGGCCGGGCTTGCGGTCGAGCAGGTTCTCGATCTGCAGGAGTCTCGCCGTCTCGCGCACCGCCCTGTCGCGCTCGGCGGCGGGAACCTTGCGCATCTCCAGGCCGAAGCCGATGTTGCGGCTGACGGTGAGGTTCGGATAGAGCGCGTAGGATTGGAAGACCATGGCGATGTCGCGGTTCTTCGGATGCACGCCAAGCACGGACCGGCCGCCGATCAGCACGTCGCCGCTGGTTGCCTCGGCGAGACCAGCGATGATGTTGAGCAAAGTGGACTTGCCGCAGCCCGAAGAGCCGAGCAGCACAAGGAACTCACCGTTTTCGAGCGCGATGTCGATGCCTTTGAGCGTCTCGACGCTGCCGTAATTCTTGCGGACTTCGCGGATTTCAAGCGCGCTCATGGACGGCATCCTCGAATTGGATCGGCCCGCCATAGTCGCGGGGCAAGGTTGAGATGGCGTGCGACGCCACCCGGATGGCGGCCGACAGGCAGTCCCGCGGCGACCGGCCTTGCGCCAGCGCGGCCAGGAAGGCGGCGTTGAAGACATCGCCGGCGCCGATCGTGTCGACGACGGCGACGCGCGGCGCCGCGGCCTCAATGAGTTCGTCGTCGGCGCCAATGGCGATCGCGCCCTCCGGTCCGCGCTTGACGACCACTGTCGCCCCGCTCTTCATGCCGTCGCGGATTTTGCGCGCCGCGTCCGCCGGACTTGCGAGGCCGGCCAACGTCGTCGTCTCCACCTCGTTGAACAGGGCCAGTTCGCAGCGCGACAGCCAGCCGCGCGCGGCGGCGCAGTTCGCTTCCGTCCATCCGTCGATCGGCCAGCCCGTGTCGAGCGCAACGGCGATGCGGTGCGCTTCGGCCCAGTCGAAGAAAGCGTCGTAATCGCGCGTAAGGTCGTCGGTGAGGAAAGAGCCGCAGAGCAGCGCGTAGCCGCCGGAAAGCCGATTGCCGTCGAGCACGGAAAGCACGTCAGCCAGGCTGAAGCGAGGCAGGTGGCCGCGCGTGGTGAAGAAGGTGCGCTCGCCATCGGGATGGGTCATGCCGACCGACAGTGTCGTGCCCTCGGGACGGATCGGCCATCCCTGTGCGCGGCGTCCGAAGGCTTCGCGCAGCCAGCGGCCGAACTGGTCGTCACCGAGATTGGCGGCGATCTCGAAATCGATGCCCAGCGCCTGCCAGGCGAGCGCCGTGTTGCCGGCTTGGCCGCCGACGCGCAGGTCGTCGTGATCGACGACGGTCTCGGTGCCGGCCTTCGGCCAGGGCGCGACCGGGCCGACGATCAGGTCGACATTGACGTTGCCGATCACCGCGAGCGGCCGCATCATTCGCTCCTGGTGATCTTGGTGGTGCGCACGGGCGTTCCGGCATTTTCGACGCGGGAATCCGCGAAGGCGATCATCAGTCGTTGCGCGACAGGCAGCATGGCGAAGATCGCGGCCAGTCCCGAGGCGGGCTTGAACGTCAATGTGACGGCGCCCGCGACCGGCGGCATGGCCGAGGCGTCGAAGACGATCAGCGGCGCGCCGGCTTCGATGACGGACAGGGCCATGGCGGTGACGAGGTCGGCCGTCGGGTCGTTGCCCCGGAAGAGGACGATTCCGATTTTCGGACCGAGCATCTCCATCGGCCCGTGGCGCCACTGGCCCCCTTCGAGGGAAAAGCAAGGCAGGCGCGACAGTTCGGTAAGACCGAGCGCCAACGCTTCGGCCACGCCTTGAAGGCCGCGGCCGGATGTGACCACGGTCGCCACATTGGCGAGCGCCGCAAGCGCTGCATCGATCGCAACCGCCTCCGGGGCCTTGAGCACGGCAAGCGCCGCGCCGGCATCCTCGCCCAGCGCGGCCAGGATGGCGAGATGCAGGGCGAAGGTCACGGTCAGGCTGCGGGTCGCGGCGAAGGCCAGCTCGGTGCCGCCGGCGCCGACGAGGCAGGGCACCGTACGGCCGAGGAAAGAGCCGGCCTCCAGCGTCAGGCCGAAGGTGTCCGCGTGCGGACCCGTCTCGGAGAACCAGCGCAGGACTTCAGCGCTTTCCCCGGACTGCGAGGTAACGATCACGGTCCTACCGGCAAGCGGCAGCGGCTGTCCGAGCTGTTCCGACAGCGGCAGCGCTATGGCATCGATGCCATGCGCGCGATAGAGCGGCTCGACGGCGCGGGCGACGGCGTGCGAGGCGCCCATGCCGAGCAGGACGAGTCGGCCGCTCTGCCGGATCGAGGCGGCGACCCTGGCGGCGGCCTCGCGATTGCTCTCGAAGGAGGCTAGCGCATCCTGATGCTGGCGCGCCATCTCGCGGTCGATCGCAAGCAGGCCGGAGGGTCGAGGTCTTTCAGCAGTCATCATTATCCTTTCACGCCGCCGCTGGTGAGTCCCGAGATCAGCGCGCGTTGCATGACGAGGCCGATCAGCACCGGCGGCAAGGCCGCAAGCACGCCGGCGGTGGCGATCAGTCCGTAATCGGAGACGCGGCCGCCGGCGAGATCGGCGATGGCGACCGT
Organism: Alphaproteobacteria bacterium; assembly: GCA_017308345.1. Classification (GTDB taxonomy): domain Bacteria; phylum Pseudomonadota; class Alphaproteobacteria; order Rhizobiales; family Rhizobiaceae; genus Mesorhizobium. Next base: position 3,524 of record JAFKFE010000200.1, read on the forward strand.
CAGTGTCTTTGCGCGCTGGTCCGAGGTGAAGAGCAAGGCATAGAAGAATTCGTCCCAGGCAAGCAGCACCGCAAACAGCGCCGATGTCGCCACCACGGGCGCCGCGAGCGGCAAGGTGATGATGCGCCAGGTCTGGAACAGGCCGGCGCCATCGATCATGGCGGCGGCCTCGATCTCGCGCGGGATGGAATCGAATCCCGATTTCATCAGCCAGGTGGTGAAGGGCGCCAGGATCGTCAGATAGATCAGCGCCAGGCCGAAGACGTTGTTGAGCAGGCCGAGCCAGGACAAGCCCATGTAAAGCGGCACCGAGAGCGCCACCGGCGGCAGCATGTAGGTGGCGATCACCATCGACAGCGACCAGCCGACCGAAGGCGTGCGCGAGACGGCCCAGCCAGCCGGCACGGCAAGGACGACAGCGGCCAGCGTTGCCATGCCGGCGACTTCAAGGCTGTTGCGCAAAGACGACGTAAAGGCCGCGCCGGCGCTGTTCTCGGCCGTCGACAGAAGCTGCGCGTAACGGGAGAAGTCGGCCGCCTGCGGCCACCAGCGCAACGGCCTGGCGGCAAGATCGGCGGCCGGCGATATGCTCATGACGAAGAGCCAGGCGAGCGGCGCCAGGATCACGGCGGCAAGCAGGAGAGCGCAGACATAGATGAAAGCGGTGAAGACCGGGTTCTTGCGTTCCATCAGGCAGCACTCCCGGCGGTCTTGCGGACCAGCCCCGCATAGGCGACGGCCAGCACGGTGACGAGCAAGGTGACGATCAGCGCCAGCGAGGCGCCGGAGCCGGCGCGCTGGAAGGAGAAGGCCTCCTGATAGACGAGGATCGACAGCGAGCGCGTGCTGTTGGCGGGACCGCCGCGAGTCATGACCCAGATGATGTCGAAGACCTTGAAGGCCTCGATGGTGCGCAGCACCAGCGCCACCATCAACGGCCCGGCGAGATAGGGCAGGATGACGAAACGGAAGCGGTTGAACGGGCCGGCGCCGTCGACGAGCGCGGCGGCGGTGATGTCGCGCGGCACCGCTTGCAGGGCGGCGAGCGCGATGAGCGCCACCAGCGGAAAATTCTTCCAGCAGTCGGCGACAATGAGCGCGCCGAGCGCCGTGCCGGGCTCGCCCAGCCAGGAGCGGTAGTCATCGATGATATGCAGCTGCGTCAGCGCCGCGTTCAGCGCGCCATATTCGGGATTGTAGATCAAGCGCCACAACGTGGCGTTGACGACGGTGGGCAGCGCCCAGGGCAGGATCATCAGCCCGCGCAGCACGGCGCGGCCGCGGAATTCCTGGTTGAGCAGGAGCGCCGCCAGCACGCCGAGCACCATCTCGGCGGCGACCGAGATGACCGCGAACCAGGTGGTGGTCGAGAGCGTGCGGGTGAAATTCGAGCTCGTCAGCATCCTGGTGTAGTTGTCGAAGCCGACGTAATTGCCAGCCGTGCCGACCAGCTGGGCGTCGGTGAAGGAGAGCCTGACGGTATCGACCAACGGCCAGCCGATGACGGCGACCATGATCACCAGAAGCGGCAGCATCAACAGCCACGCGCGAGTCGTCATCCAGGTGCCCGACATCAGAGGCGCCTCTCTTCCTTCATCCGGTCAGAAATAGCACGGGCGGCGCTCGTGGATGAGGCCGCCCGCCCGTCGGGGAACGCCAGATCAGAGGCCGCTGTTTTCGGCGGCGATCTTGAGCGCGTCTTCCGGCGTCGTCTGGCCGAGCAGCGATTCCTGGATGGCCTGCTGCAGCGCCGTCGACAGCTGCTGGTATTTCGGCGTGGTCGGGCGCGGATACATCGCGGCGAGACCGAGCTTGGCGGCGGCGATCAGTTCTTCCTGGCCCTTGGTGACGGCCGGATCGTCATAGGACGAAGCCCAGATCGGCAGCGAGAGCTTGGCATACTGGTTCTGCGTCGCCTGCGAGGTCATGAACTCGATGTATTTCCAGGCTTCGTCCTGGTGCTTCGACACCGCGGTGACGCCGAGGCCCATCGAGCCGTTGACGGCGGACACCTCGCTGGTGCCGGCAACGCCCGGCGCCGGCACGACGCCGACCTTGCCCGCGACCTTCGAGTCCTTCGGGTCGTTGGCCATGTTGTACATGTAGGTCCAGTTCAGCGCGAAAGCGGCGTCGCCGTTCTCGAACACCTTGCGGACGTCTTCCTCCAGGAATTCCTTGGAGTTCGGGTTGGTGAGGCCCGATTTGTAGCTGTCGACCATGTATTTCAGCGCCGACAGGCCGCCACCGTTCTGGAAGTCCGGCTTGCCGTCCTTGAGGAAGTCGCCGCCATAGGCGCTGACCAGCGTCGTGTAGTCGCAGACGGCGGCCTCGGCCTGTGACCAACTCCAGGCGATCGGCGTCTTCAGCAGGCCCTTGTCCTGGATGATCTTGGCCTGCTGGCCCAGTTCCTCCCAGGTCTTCGGCGGCGCCTTGATGCCGGCCTTTTCCAGGATATCCTTGTTATAGAACAGGTATTTGGTGTCGAGGATCCAGGGCATGCCGTAATATTTGCCGTCATACTGGACGGTGGTCCAGGCGCCGGGCAGCACGCCCTTCTTCATGTCGTCGGTGATCTTGGACGAGACATCGACCAGCACCTTGTTGGTGGCATATTCGGCCGGCCAGATGACGTCGAACAGCACCACGTCATAGCCGCCGCCGGAGCCTTGCGCGAGTACGGTCTTGTCGTGCAGGCCCTCATAGGGAACGAATTCGAGATTGACCTTGATGTCCGGATTAGCCTTGGTGAAGGCTTCCGTCATCGAGCGCACGTCGGCCTCGCTATAGGCGGCCTGGGCCATGAACAGCGCGTTCAGCGTGGTCTCTGCGAAGGCGTGGGGGACGAACAGTCCGCCAACGAACACCGCGCCGAGAAGTGTCTTACCGATCGATTTCAGCATTTGTCTTTCTCCCATTTTAGACGACCGCGAGTGACGGCAAAGGCACGCCGCTTCCTCGAATTCGCATCGCGTGTGACCGGATCCGTCCTGAACGGCGCGCGGCGGGAGCTCTAGGCTTTTGCCGTCTTTTTTGTGGAGCCGCCCGGGTTTCACCTATTAAGTCAATTCGCTTGACTTAATTAGTCGATCAATCCTTTAATGGAGTCAAGAGGGGAAACGACCGTGCATGACGTCAGCCCGATCCGTGCCAAAAGCGGCACCAACCAGGAAGGCACCAGCGCGCATAACCGCCGCGTCATGATCGAGGCGCTGCGGCTCAACGGCGCGCTGTCGCGCGCCGATCTGGCACGGGCGACACAGCTTACCAAGCAGGCGGTCTCGAACATTATCGAGGATCTCGAGCAAGACGGCCTGGTCGTGGCGCTGGAGGCGGTGCGCAAGGGCAGGGGGCAGCCTTTCACCCCCTACCGGCTGGTCCCCGAGGGAGCCTTCGCCATCGGGCTGCAGATCGACCGGCATCTGGCGCGGGTGGTGGTCGTCGACCTGATCGGCAATGTGGTGGCGCGTGCCGAGGCCAGCCTGCCGCTCGACGAGCCGTCGCCGGGTGTCCAGACCATCCTGGGGCTCATCGCGCACACCAGGCGCGAACTGGCGGACATCTTCGCGCAATCCGAACGGCGGCTGGGCGGGCTTGGCGTCGCCATGCCGGGCCCGTTCGGCCTCAAAGAATCCGACGACAAATGGATGATGCCAGCCTGGCAGCAATTCCCGTTGCTGGAGACGCTTACGGCCGGGACCGGGCTGAGCGTCGGGCTGCAGAACGACGCCGCCGCCTGCGCCACGGCTGAGCGCATCGTCGGCGCCGCGCACGGTGTCGATCACGCGGTCTGCCTTTATGTCGGCTACGGCATCGCCGCGGGGCGGATCCTCAATGGCGAGCTCTACAATGGCGGCAACGGCAATGCCGGCGAGATCGGCAGGGCACTGCTGTCGCCGGCCGGGCCTGGCGCCACGCCGCTCGAGCACCGTGCTTCGCTCGCCTCGCTGTACCAGCATCTCGGCCTCAACCCGGCCGATGAGCATCTTTATGAAAAGACGGGCGCTCTGGCCGCCGCCGAGGATCCGAAGGTGATGGGCTGGATCGAGGGCGCCGCGCAGGATCTGCGCTGGAGCGTGCATCTGATCGAAACAATCTTCGATCCGCAGACCGTCATCCTCACCAGCGGCGCACCCGAGGCGTTGGCGCGCCGCTTGCTGCGGGCCATACATCCGCTGCTGCCGTCGATCGCCGACCGGCCCGGGAGGCGATTGCCGCGCCTGCAGCTCGGCATCACGGATCCCTGGGCGATCGCCGTGGGCGCCGCGGCCGAGCCGATCAGCCGGGCCTTCGATCCGCGTTTTTCCGCTATCCTGAAGGCCGGATAGAGAGGCGCGAGACGGTCAGCCGGTGGCGTGCTTCACGCTGGCGGCCAAGGCCGCGCACATGACGGAATGGCCGCGCTGCCCGAGCCAGCCGACGCTGCCGAGCGCCTCGGCGTCACGCAGCTTGCGCGCAAGGTGGGTGCGCGACAGCTTCAGCCATCTGGCGAAGTCGCCGACCGAGAGGACGCCGGTCGGGATACGCTCCTGGCCGGCATTTTGAGGGTCCACGCCCGAGATCAGCCAGTCCATCACGACGCCGCCATTGTTGAGCCAGGTGAACAGCGAGAAGGTCGGCTTCGGTTCGCGCACCGGCACGGAAGAGATCAGCCCGTCCGCGATCAGCGGCTGCAGTTGCGCCAGCATTTGCGGCCTCGCCTGGAATGTTCCCAACCGGTTCGCGCCGTCGAGAGCATCAAGCGTGCTCAGATGGATTTGAATCCAGCCGATCAACGGCTCCAGGGTGATGGCAGGCAGGTGCAGCGGGCGAATACGGCCGTCGTCGGCCATTGGCCCTGCCTCGATGAAATTATAGTGCTGCATTTCCTTGATGAAGGCATGGGCCGTGTTTCGGCTTGCCACGGCGTGCTTAACGGTGACGTCGACGAAACGCGCCGCGGTCAGTTCCTTTCGGTAGTCGCTGGGATCCCTGCGGAAATGCAGGGCAAGACCGATATGCGCCATCAACCAGCGCTGCTGGGTGGCAAAGACCGACGACGCCCGAGGGTTCCCTTCATAGGCCTGCTGCATCGCCCGGGCCTGTGCCTGGACGGCGGCATTCAGCGCCGGGTGGCCGGCAATGTCTTCGAAGTTCAGCGCCATCCCCCCAGACTCCGCCAAATATCGCAATAGCGGATGCGGATAGCAGTTTTGGCCGGCGCCTGCCAGCGCAACCGGCGGTATTTATCGGCTGAGTCCGAGGAGCAACCTTTGCGCCGTTCAGTTCTCGCCCGCCTGGGACAAGCTGGCCTCGAAAGCGTGGTCGACGACGGCGAGCTTGGACGCCTGCACCGCCATGTACTCGTCGAAGAACTGGCGCGAAACCCACATGACGGAATGACCGCGCTGGCCGACCCAGCCGATACTGCCGAGCGCCTCGGCATCGTTGAGTTTCCGCGCCAGATGGGTGCGTGACAGCTTCAGCCAGTGCGCGAACTCACTGACCGAGATGACGCTGGTCGGTATCCTGTCGAGACGAACGTCCTCCGGATCGATACCGGACATAAGCCAGTCCATGACGATGCCGCCGTTATTCAGCCAGATGAACAACGAGAAAGTCCGCCCAGGCTCCCGCACGCCCTCGCTCGCCAGCAATCCGTCGGCGATCAGCGGCTGCAATCTGGACAGCATCCCGGGTCGATCGAGGAAAACCGTCAGCCGGTTTCCGCCGTCGATGCGGTCGAGCGTTCTCAGATGCGCATAAATCCAGCCGGTGAAGGTCTGGATGGTGCCCTCGGTGACCCGCATGGGGTGGGCGCGGCCGTCACCGCTGGCCGAAGCGTATTCGGCGATGTTGTAGCGCAGCATCTCCTTGACGAAGGCCTCGGCCGTGTTGCGGCTGGCCACGGAATTGCGGCGCACCACCTCGATGAACCGCGCCATCGTCATTTCGGTGCGGCGGTCACTGGGATCGCGCCGGAAATGCAGAGCCAGGCCGGCATGGCCGAGCAGCCAGCGCTGCTGCGTGGCGAACACGGCGGCCAGCCGCGGGCTTGTTTCGTATATGTGAATGAGCGCGCGCGCCTGCTCCTGGATACAGCGAAGCGCTGCCGGATGACGGGCGATCTCTGCGGCACTCAGCGGCATTTCCTGCGGTACTCCGGGCGATTTCAAGCAACGACAAATGAAGATTCCCAGTCTTCGCCGGTCGTGTCCAGTTGCCCATTGGAACAACGAACGCATAGGCGGCGAATTCGTTGCTAACTCTTTGCATCAGTTCGGGAAACCCGTCCCGATAATAGTTCGGTCCGCAGCTCTGCCTTGAATTGACGAGTCCCGTCAAGCAAGCATAGGTTTCCGCGCCATCGGGGCTGCGGGGAGCGCTTTCCCGGGAAAAAGAAACAAGGACAGGGTCTGGCGCCCGATGCGCGGCATCGGCGGTGGCAACGCTTTGCGTCCTCAGCCTTTGGCTTGGCGCGGCCGGCGCTGCGTCGGTCGCTGCACTTCTTGCCGATGGTCGAGGGCTCCGCGCGGCCTTTGCAGTCCGCGGATGGCGGCCTATCCTGGCGCTTGACGCCCGAACCATGGCGTGGTCCCCGCCACAGAGTGAAACGATGCCGAGAACAATCCGGACACTGACCGCCAGCGAAGTGGAAACGCTCGTCGACTGGGCGGCGAGGGAAGGGTGGAATCCCGGCATCGGCGATGCCATGGCCTTTCGGGCGGCCGATCCGGAAGGATTCATCGGCGCCTTCGTCGGCGGTGAGATGGTGGCCGGCATTTCGGCTGTCGCATACGGCCCGGGCTTCGGCTTCATCGGCCTCTATATCTGCCGGCCCGATCGGCGCGGCGAAGGTCACGGCAAGGCGGTCTGGGACGCCGGCATGGCGCGTCTCGGCAACCGCATCATCGGTCTCGACGGGGTGGCCGAGCAGCGGGCCAACTACCAGCGCATGGGCTTCATGGCGGCCTATGAGACCGTCCGCTACAGCGGCCGCCCCGCCGGGTTGCCTGACGGCGGCGGCATACGGCCCGTGACGGCCGGCGACATGGCAAGGATACTCGCCTACGATCACCAGTGTTTTCCGGCGCCTCGGGAGGACTTCCTTAGGGAGTGGCTGCGGCAGCCCCGGATCGCGCTGCTATCTGCCGGATCGGCCGGCATCGCCGGCTATGGCGTGGCGCGCCGATGCCGGGAAGGTTTCAAGGTCGGGCCGCTGTTCGCCGACAGGACGGACCTTGCCCTGGCACTGTTCGCCGACTTTTCGGGCAGGATCGGCAACGAGGCGTTGCATATCGACGTGCCGGCCAGCCAGGTCCAATTCACCGCCCTGCTTCAGGCCGCCGGCATGACGCCAGGCTTCATGACGACACGCATGTACAAGGGCGGCAAGCCCGGCAACGCCCCGTCGATGGTTTTCGGTGTCACGACGCTCGAGTTGGGATGATTGCGGCCGCCAGCCCAAGTCGTTGAGACCATTGTTTTGGCTGGCTGGCTCATACGAGATAACCCAATGACGTGGTTTGCGTTTGCCGGGGCGCTGCGTTCCGTGGAGGTTATCGAATGGCTGGCAGGACGGTTCTGATCGCCGGTGGCGCCGGGGGCATGGGTCTTGCGACCGGAATGCGTTTCGCGGCCGACGGCGAGCGGATCGCGCTTGCCGATCTTCCCGGGCTCAAACTCGACGCTGCCGTGGCGAGGATCGCCGCGACCGGAGCGGACGCGATCGGCTTGCCGCTCGATATCCGCTCCGTCGCCGCCTGCCGCGAGGTGGTGGGCAAGGCCAGGGACTGGGGCGGCGCGGTAGACATCCTCGTCAATGCCGCCGGCGTCTGGCTGGAGGGGCCGGCCAACGGCGTCGAGGAAGAGCAGTGGGACCTTGTGCTGGACGTCAATCTCAAGGGCGCGTTCTTCCTGATCTCGGCGGCCATCCCGCATCTGTCGGCGGCGCAAGGCGTGATCGTCAACATCGCGTCCGACGCCGGCCTCGTCGGCAACAATGGGGCGGCCGTCTATTGCGCCTCGAAGGGCGGACTGGTGCTGCTGACCAAGGCTCTCGCCCTCGAACTCGCCCCGCAAGGTATCAGGGTCAACGCGGTTTGTCCGGGCGACACGGCAACGCCGATGATCGAATATCAGGCCAGGACTTATGGTGGAGACGACCCCGACGGCTACAAGCGCCGGCTTCTGGGGCATTATCCGCAAGGGGACAAAGCAAGGTTCATCCAGGTGGAAGAGATCGCGTCCTTCATCCACTATCTCTGCCAGCCGGGCGCGGCGCCGATCACCGGAGCCGCGCTTTCGATCGATTTCGGCGTCAGCGCCGGCTACTGAGCAAAGCGCGGGATCGGTTTCATCGCGGGTATGTTTGCCCGCGCGCCGGCATGCCGGCGCTTGCGTCGTGGGGAGGGAATGATGGTGTTTGGCAAATCTCGCAGGGCGCTGGTGACCGGCGCGGGGGCCG
>JAFKFE010000201.1 GCA_017308345.1 Alphaproteobacteria bacterium
AGATCCTATGCCAGGTATAGGCCGCGCCGGTGCGCAACGCGACCGAGCCCCAATTCGTCCCGCCATAGACGCCGAAGTGATAGTTGTCGCTGTCGCCGGACGAATGCCTGTCGTCGACGTCGAAGCTGGTGCGGCTGTAGCCGCCGACCAGGCCGACACGCCAGTCGCCCAGCGTGCCGTCGGCGCCCGTCAGGAAGCCGCCGGTCGAGCGATCGAAGGCGGCGGCGTTGCCGTCGCTGTCGGCGCCGCCCCAGGAACCGAAGCCCTGCCCCCAGACGGCGAAGCGGTCCGTGTCCGCGGCGACGGGCTGAACGCCGTCCTCGCCATAGGCCATGACCGGCAGCGCCGCGGTCGTGCCGCTGTCGCCGAAGGCGGCGCGAAGCCGCGCCGTCACCGCGTCCTGCAGGAAATGGCTGTCCTGCATGAGCATGCCCTTGGCGGAAGCATGAAGCTCGCCCGACAATTGATCGAAGGCGCCTTGCGCCGCGGCATCGCTCTGCAACGCAAGCATCGCGCTGACCAGGGCGCTGCCGGCCGCGCTGTCCAGCCCGGCGCCAGTGGCGATCTGGTTCGGCGTCAGCCCGGCCGCAGCGAAGCTCTTCGTCTGGTCGATGTCGATATAGACATGGGTCGCGTCGTAGTCCGCCGTCGCGCTGACGAAGTTGGATACCCGGGTGTCCGAATCGAGCGTGAAGGTGCCGGTGACGCTGCTCGCCTCCAGCACCGTATAGCGCGTGCCGGCAACGAGACCGCCGGCGCCGATATTGGTCAGGGTCAGGCCCGCGCCGCTGGCGATGGTGGCGGCGCCGGACGCGTCGATCAGGTCCGATAATCCGGCCGAATCGAGCTCCACCGCATAGGTCGAGCCCGACTGGAAGTTGGCGGCGCCGTTGACGGTCAGCGTGCCGATCGCGTTGTTGCCGGGCGCGACGGTGCCGGTGGCGTCGAGCGATTTGACCGTACCGCCGCCGCCGAGCGTGGCGCCGCTGTCGACCTTGACGGCGGAATCGCCCAGCGAGCCGCTGACCAGCAGCGTCCCCGCCGCGACTTCGGTGGTGCCGGACAGCGTGCTCGAGCCCGAGAGCTCGAACGTGCCGCTGCCCGTCTTGGTCAAGCCGCCCGTGCCGGTCAAAGTCCCGGAGAATATGGTCGACTTGCCGTTGCCGCCCGTCGTCAGCGTCGCGGAACCATTGTCGACCGTGCCGGCGCCGGCGAGCGAGCCGATCGCCTGGTTGAAATTGTTGGGCGAAAGCGTGGCGCCGCTTTCGACCGTATAGGCGCTGTTGGCGCTGAAAATGTTGGCCGCGCCCGCCTTCAGCGTGCCTTGGGCGATATCTGTGGCGGTGGCATAGGTGTTGTTGTTGGAAAAACCACTCACCGTCAGCGTTCCCGCCCCGGTCTTGGTGAACGTCCCCGTCGGCGTATCGTTGTCACCCATGCTGGCGGTGGTGCTGACGTCGAAGCCATTCGTGTCTATGGTGCCGCCGGCCGCGCCGAACAGGATCGAAACATTGGCAAGGGTGAGGTTGGCCCCGGCCTGCAATGTGCCGCTATCCAGCGTGATCGGCCCGAACCCAGTGCGTGATTGGCCGTGACGCGGATCGTCCCCTCCTCGATCCTGGCGCCGGAGCTGAAACTGTTGCCGTCATTGGTCAGCACCAGCGTGCCCGCGCCGGTCTTGACGATCGTGGATGGATCGCTGAACTCCGATATCTGACCGGCATAAGTGCCGGTTCCGGAATCGACGTTGATCGTCTGGGCGACATCGATCGTCAGATCGTTGTTGATCGTTATGCCGTTCTGGATGTCGATGGTGGTCCCGTTGAAGGCATAAAGCGCGCCGGTGCCGAGCGCGTCGTTGTTGCCGAGGCTGAGCGTCCCTCCATAAAGAGTCGTGCCGCCGGTGTAGCTGCTCGCGCCCGTCAGCGTCAGCGTGCCGGAGCCCACCTTGGTGATCGACAATGTGCCGGTCTGCTGCTGAATCTGGGCGTTGAGCGTCGTGCTGGTGCCGAGACCGCCGATCTGGAAATTGCCGCTCGAGCCGTTGGGGTTGCCATAGTAGGAGAGAATGCCCGACCCCTCGACCGATCCCAGTTCCAGCGTGCCGGAACCGGACAGCGCGATGCCGCCGCCATTGAGCACGAAGCTGGCGTCGGCACCCGAGGCTGAACCGCCGGCCGAGTTGAACTGCACCGTGCCATAGGCGTTGACGGTGTAGACGACGTTGCTGCCGGCATTGCCGCCCAGGATGATCTCGGAGGCCTGACCGGTTCCCGAAACACCGGTCACGACGAAATTCTGGATCACGCCGGAGCTGTTGCTCACGTCTCCCGAGATGTTGAGATAGGCCGTGTTGGAGACAGAGATGGTGTAGGCGCTGGCCGGATCGTTGAAGCTCACCGAGCCCGCCTGATAGTAGCCGGCCGGATAGGGTGTGTTGAGATCGGCGGCGGTCGTAGCCGCGCCGGCTCCGAAAACGACCGGGGCGCTGCTCGAATTGGGCGCGGTCCCGCCGCTCCAGTTGCTGCCCACCGTGTAGTCGGAACTGGTCGCGCCAGTCCATTGCTGCGCCGAAGCGTAACCTGCCGTCAGCGCCACGCCGGTGAGCGCCGAACTGGCCAAGAGCCCCCATCGCCATGCACGCTTGGCGGCCCTATCGGCCGAATGGCGCCCGATACGCAGATTTTGCTTGTACACCCGAAGCCCCCAACCCGATACGATCGAGGGGCCCCACCACCCGATCAAACCCCAGCAACGGTAAGATAGATAGCTCACCGTGCAACAGGGCGCATTCGCAAAAAATGACTTGCAATGACTTTTTCCGGTTGCAATTCAATATGTTAGAGGAATCTAAAATATTCGTTGGCTATTGCTCCCGCCAGCGCCTGGACCAACCGCCGCCAGGTTGAAAACCGGCCGGCCCCATTGCACCTTGCCGCGTCGCGGCGGCTGGAAATCGATTCCGATTTTCCGGAGCATCGGCTACGGTCAAGCGTGCGGTGGCGTGAGAGGAGCCAGAAATGTTCCAGACCTTTGATTCCGCTGGTGATCCGGCCGTCGGCAAGCCTCGCGTGGCGCTGCTGCGGCACTGGCTGGCCGAGAACGGCCTGGATGGCTTCCTTGTCCCCCGCGCGGACGAGCACCAGGGCGAATATGTCGCCGACCGCTCGGCGCGGCTGAAATGGCTGACCGGTTTTTCCGGCTCGGCCGGCGTCGCCATCGTCCTGCGCGACCGCGCCTTCATCTTCGTCGACGGCCGCTACACGCTGCAGGTGCGAAACGAGGTCGACCTGTCGATCTTCACCGTCGAAAGCCTCATCGACAATCCGCCGGCCAGTTGGATCAAGGACAATCTCGGCAAGGGCGCGAGGCTCGGCTTCGACCCCTGGCTGCACACGATCGGCGAGATCAAGGCGCTCAAGGCGTCAGCCGAGCAGTCTGGCGCAACCCTGGTGCCGCTCGACAAAAACCCGATCGACATCATCTGGGAAGACCAGCCCGAGCCGCCGCGGGCGCCGGTGGAGTTGCAAGAGCTCAATTTTGCCGGCGAGCTTGCCAAGGACAAGCTGGCCCGGCTGGCGGGCGCCATCCAGAAGGACGGCGCCACCCATGCGGTGCTGACCGACCCCTCTTCCATCGCCTGGGCCTTCAACATCCGTGGCGGCGATGTTCCGCATACGCCGCTCGCGCTCGGCTTCGCCATCCTCGCCGCCGACGGCAAGCATCAGCTCTTCATGGACCAGCGCAAATTCCCGCGCCAGGTCGCTGCCTATCTCACCCAGCTTGCCGACCTGCATGATCCGGACGAGTTCGAGGCCGCCATCGTCGAGCTGGCCAAGTACGGCGCCAGGATCGCGCTCGACCCGGTGCTGGCGGCGGACAAGCTCCGGATGCTGGCCGAGGACAATGGCGGCGCCGTCGCGCTGGCAGCCGATCCGGCGCGCATCCCGCGCGCCACCAAGAACCAGGCCGAGATCGCCGGCAGCCGCGCCGCGCATCGCCGCGACGGCGCCGCGATCGCCAAGCTGCTCTGCTGGCTCGACCGCCAGAAGCCGGGCTCGCTGGACGAAATAGCCGTCGTCACCAAGCTCGAGGAGATGCGCCGGCGGACCGGCGAGGAAACGCAGATGCCGTTGCGCGACGTCTCCTTCGACACGATTTCCGGCGCCGGTCCGAACGGCGCCATCATGCATTACCGCGTCTCGCGCGCCACCAGCCGCAAGCTGCAGGGCGGCGAGCTGTTCCTGCTCGATTCCGGCGGCCAGTACCAGGACGGCACCACCGACATCACCCGCACCGTCCCGATCGGCCATCCGACCGAGGAAATGCGCGAACGCTTCACTTTGGTGCTGAAGGGCATGATCGGCATCTCGACGCTGCGCTTCCCCGCCGGCACGCGCGGCTCGGAAATCGACGCCGTCGCCCGCATGGCGCTGTGGAAGCATGGCTGCGACTTCGCCCACGGCACCGGCCACGGCGTCGGCTCCTACCTTGCCGTGCATGAAGGGCCGCAGCGCATCGCCCGCACCGGCACCGAAAAGCTGCTCGCCGGCATGATGCTGTCCAACGAGCCGGGCTACTACAAGGAAGGCGCCTATGGCATCCGCATCGAGAACCTGATCCTGGTCACGCCGGCCGAGCCGATCGAAGGCGGCGACATCGCCATGCACGGCTTCGAGACGCTGACCCTGGCGCCGATCGACAAGCGGCTGATCCGCACCGATCTTCTGACGCGCGATGAGTTGCACTGGCTCGACCAGTATCATGCGTGGGTGCTGGCCGAGATTGGCCCGATGGTGGACGGTGAGACGCTGGCCTGGCTGGAAAAAGCCACCGCGCCGCTGCCCCACGACGCGAAGATCTGATCTATCCGACGAATTGCCGCGCCAGGATCAGCACGGCGGCGCCGGCCAGAAACATCGGCATCAGCCCGCCGCGCAAGGACACCGCCGCGGTGACGATCAGCGCCGCCCATTCGGCGGGCCCTGCGCCAAGCACCGCGGGCGCGACAAGCGTCGTCAGCACCGCGGCCGGCACGGCGTTCAGCCCCGCCTCGACACGCGGATGGATATTCTCGAAGCGCGAGATGACGAGGTGACCGCCGACACGGGTCAGATAGGTGGCGATCGCGCCGGCGAGGATGATCCAGAAGGTCGTGCTCACGGCCGCTCCCCCACGCCGCTATGATGCGGCGGCAGGATCACGGCCAACAGCACGCCGGCGACCGCGCCGATCGAGACATGCCAGGGCGAGCCGACCGTCTTGTAGGCGACGATCGATGCGGCCGCGCTTGCGGCGACGACGGGCAGCCAGAGCGGCCGCTTGCGGAAACCGAGGACGAGACCGAGGAAATAGATCGGCAGCAGGAAATCGATGCCCAGCGCATGGGTGTCGGGAATGAGCTTGCCGAACACCGCGCCCAACCCGCTCTCGATCACCCAGAACACGTAGACCGGCAGGCCGAGCCCGAGATACCAGACGAACCCGACCGACTTGCCCGACACGGCCCTCGCCTCCGCCACGGCGAATTGCGGGTCCGTCAGGATGAAGTAGCCCAGCGCCTGCTGCAGCACCGGCCAATGCGCGATGCGCCGGCCGATGCCGGCGGAGTAGAGCACATGGCGGAAGTTCACCGCGAAGATGGAAAGCACGATCAGCCACGGCGCGACATGTTGGCCGAACAATTCGATGCCGACCATCTGGCTGGCGCCGCCGAAAATCAGGGCGCTCATCAGAAAGGCTTCCAGCACCGAGAAGCCGTTGTCGACGGCGATCGCGCCGAACAGGATCGCGAACGGCGCCGATGCCACGACCACCGGCATGGACAGGCGAACGCCGTCCCAGAAATCGCTCCTCGCGCCGCTTTCGGAGATTGCTTCCGCCGTCATCCACTGCTCCCTTGGAGCGCCTGATGTAGGGAGCCTCGCCCTGCTTGTCACACCAATTCGCTTGACCCAGCGATCAGCGGAACTGATCGCCGGGTTGCAAGGCGCCGAGGCTTTGGCAACTCAGCTGACGAAATAGCGCTGCCACTCGAAATCGGTGATGTGCGAGGCCTGCCAGGCGTCGAACGCCGCCTGCTCGGCGCGGCGGCTTTCGGCATAGTTGTCGCGGAACGCCTCGCCGAACGCTTCGGCGCAGAAATCGGATGCGGCGAAGGCTTCGATGGAAGCGTTCAGCGTGCGCGGCAGCTTCGGCTTGTCGAGATTGGCAAGGTTGGATGTCACCGGCCGCTCGAGCGGCAGGTCCTTCTCGATGCCTTCGCAGCCGGCAGCCAGGATCGCGGCGATCGACAGGTAAGGATTGACGTCGGCGCCGGGCGCCCGGTGCTCGAACCGGCAGGCGGCGTCGTTCGGCGTGGTGATGGCGCGGATCGGCGCGGTGCGGTTCTCGAACCCCCAGGCGACGTCCTCCGGCGACCATGCGCCACGATCGAAGCGGCGGTAGGAATTGACCGTCGGCCGGAAGAAGATATGCGTCTCCTGCATGCGGTTGAGCACGCCGGCGAGGAATTTTTCCGCGACGGGCGTCAGGCGGTTGGGGCCGGCCGCGAAGGCCGGCTTGCCGTCCTGCCACAGGCTGACGTGATGGTGCGCGCCGCAGGCGCTTTCCTTGCCCGGCGGCTGGAAGCGCGTCATGAAGGTGGCGACCAGACCGCGCTCGGCGCACAGCTCGCGCAAATGCAGCTTGGCGCGCATGGCGGCGTCCGCCGCTTCCAGCGCGCTCTTCGGCGTGAGCGCGTATTCATACATGCCGTAGCCATATTCGGTGACCAGCGAGGCGACACCGATATCGATGCTCTTCATGCGCGTGATGAACTCGGCGGCGAAATCCTGGTAGTCGCCGCTGCGCACGAGATCGTAATTGATCAGCGAATGACCCCACGGTTTCAGCTCGCGATAGCGGCCGGCACGCATCAGATCGTGGTCGGCGTGGAAAATGCCGAACTCGTATTCGAGGGCGAATTTCGGCTCGTAGCCAAGCGCCCTGGCGCGCTCTTCGACACGGGCGAGGACGTTGCGGGGGTCATAGGCACAGGGGGAACCATCGAGCATGTAGGAGCGCGTGATGGCGGAAGCGAATTTCGGCTTCCAGCCATGCTGCACCACCGTATCGGGGTCGATGATGCCCTTGATGTTGGGAAAGCCGTTCTCCTCATTGGCGCTGGGCGAGGCGAAGGCGACGTCGCCCATCGGCTGGCCGTCGCCATGGGTAACGCAATAAAGGATGGCGTTGATCGACTCGCCGGAAGTGGAAAGCTTCAGCGGCGCGATCTTGGAGCGCACCACGCCTGACGTGTCGACCGTATGCACCTCGACGAACTCGACGCCGCGCGATGCAAGTTCGGCCTGCAGCGCCTCGAGCTTCGGCGCATACTCCGCCACCCTGTCCTCGAATTCCACGTTCAACCCTCCACCAGGAAATGACGACGCTATTTGGCGTTGCGCCGGAAAAGAAGCGACAGCAGCTCATCGAGCTCATGCCGACCGCTGATGCCGCTCGGCCGGAACGCCATGCAGAGCACGATGACCACGCCGAGCGCCACGCCCGACAGGCCGAGCAGTTGCGGCATTTGGATACCCGCGACGGTCACGCCGGACTCGATGCTGCGGATGAACTCCAGCCCGATCGAAAGCACGATGACACCGGTGACCGCGCCTGTAACGGTTGCCATGCCACCGAGGATCAGCATCGCCAGCGTGTTGAAGATCATCTGGAAGTAGAACAGCTTCGGGCTGATCGTGCCGGCGAAATAGGCGAAGAGGACACCGGCGAGGCCACAGATCAGGGCCGACAGCACCCACGATATCAGCCGTAGCTTCTTGGCGTCGATGCCAAGTGCTGCCGCCGCCTGCGGGCTCTGCGCGCTGGCTCGCAGT
>JAFKFE010000154.1 GCA_017308345.1 Alphaproteobacteria bacterium
CCGACGCGGCCGCGCTGGCCGCGGCTCTCTCCCGCAGGCCCTTTCTGGTACTCGTGGAGACACCGTCCAATCCGTTGATGCGCGTCGTCGACATTCGCGAGATCGCGCGACAGGCGAAGGCTGTCAGTGCGAAGGTGGCCGTCGACAACACCTTTCTCTCGCCGGCACTGCAGCGGCCGCTCCAGTTCGGCGCGGACTTCGTCATCCATTCCACTACGAAATACCTGAATGGTCACTCCGACATCGTAGGCGGCGCTGTCGTCTGCGGCGCCGCCGATGACGCAGAGCAGCTTCGTGCATGGGCCAACCTCATCGGAGTGACCGGCTCGCCGTTCGATGCCTATCTGACGCTGCGCGGCCTTCGGACGCTGTTTCCGCGCATCGAGCGCCAGCAGGCGAACGCTGCCGCGGTTGCTCACTTCCTCGAGAAGAACGAGGCGGTGAGCGCGGTGCATTATCCGGGGCTTGCTTCTCATCCCGGACATGCCCTGGCGAAGGCCCAGCAAGACGGCTTTGGCGCGATGCTGAGTTTCGAGCTCGCCGACGGCTTGGAGGCTGTGCGCCGCTTTGTGGAGACCGTAAGGATATTCACGCTCGCCGAGTCGCTCGGCGGTGTCGAAAGCCTCGTCGCACATCCGGCGACCATGACCCATGCCAGCATGGGAGCGGAAGCGCGTCGGTCGGCCGGTATAGCTGACGGCTTGCTGCGCCTTTCGGTCGGACTCGAGGCCGAGGCCGATCTCCTTGCCGATCTGGAGCGTGGTCTTGCCGCCGCGGGATCACGGGCTACGTCAGATGAGCCTTTGTGAGGCTGCGGCACATCGAGCCGACCTGCCTGGTTCGTGAGGAGCCGCTCTCACCTGAGGCCGCTAAGAAGAGGCGATAGCCTAACCGGATTTTCGGTTAGACGCTCGACGTGTTTTTCGGCGCAATCGCTTGCGTTTGCAGGCTCGGTAGCCCGGTCAGGGCCCGAAACACGCTAGACTTCGCAGGGCGTTCCTCTCGCTACGAGGAACCCTGGCCATCTGGCGTACGAACCGAGAAGATGTTCATCGACGGCGCAGTCGATGTGCGCCCTCTCACTGAATTGGGCCCATCTATC
>JAFKFE010000155.1 GCA_017308345.1 Alphaproteobacteria bacterium
AAAGGCAGGCTGAAACCCTCACCAAAATCGCCGACGCCGCAAGCGGGAAACTCTGGTCGGGCTACGCCCTCCCGACGTTCCCCGCTTGCGCCGCCAAGTGGCCTACTTTTACGCCGCCGTGTGGCCGGATTTTGCTCCGCCGTTGACACCAGGTTTTCCCTGAACATCGCGAAGCACCAAGCAGGCGGTTGACCAGATCTACGACGCTATCCAGTTCAAGGCCGTTCGAAACTTGAAGGGCATCTTGCCGGAAGGGTACGTCGACCTGGGTTCAACCGTTCCGGTTGGCATAGGCAAATCGACATCAGCCAATCTACGTGCCCTCGCGGGTCAATCCGGCGAGTTGAAGGTTCTCCGTCAGCTCTGAGAGAATTGCGGCTGTGATTGGCGGGATCGATCCAACATCGGATCCGCAGCGGCGCGCGAGCTTGATCGCCCGATATCACAGCGGCCTCGCAATCGATCTCCTCAAGCACCGCCGCATCCTTGAGGACGCGGGCCTATATGCGCCAACTGCCTCATGACGATGGATGTTTCATCCTCCAGTGGCCTGACGGAGAGCGGGTGGTGAGTTCAAGCCCGCCATCCGCTCTTCCTTGAGGACCGCCTAAAGGATTTGCGTGCGTTGGCTATAACCAGACTGTCGGTAAGAGCCAGCGTCACGTTCATTTTCTCAGCCTCCCTCAGCCGTTCCTTCCAGGCCAGCGAGCCGCTCCAGAAGCTTCATCTCCTCCGGCGGGACCAGGTCGAGCCCGCCCTCCCTCTTTACGCGGCCGCCACGATAGATCAGGTCGAATTCATCAAGCTCGTCGCTGTTCCGCAACCTCGTCACCAGCCGACGGATCAACTTCACGTCCTCGGGCCCGATGGCCGATTGCGCCTGAGGGCCCTGGACCTTCGTGGCGAAGGACCGTCCCTCCCGCAGTGCCTCTATATCGATTTCAGGGTATTTCCGAAGAGCCTCGGTCATTATGTCGAGCTGTCGTTTCGCCTCCCGGCCTTTGGCGACCACCTCCCTTAACTGGGCCCGGTCGTGAAGGTTCTCGATGCCGTCGACGATCTCGTCTGCCTTTCGGGAACTCGGGGCAGGTCTCTTGGGTCT
>JAFKFE010000202.1 GCA_017308345.1 Alphaproteobacteria bacterium
CATGCCGCGCTCGATCTGGCTGAGCGCGCCGATGGAGATTCCGGCCTTGGCGGCGAGCTCAGCCAGCGAGAGGCTACGCTCCAACCTCAGCGCCCGCACGCGTCGGCCGACGCGGATGTCGGCATCGTCCCTCGGCTTCTCGGCGGCTTCGTCCAGAATGTCCATCAAATAGTCCTCGTTGCATCATATCGGCGCGGCGTCGCCAGATTTCCCCCTTCTCCCACAAGGGGAGAAGGGGGAGCTAGTCATCCCCCGGCCTTCACCTTCTCGAACATCTTCGCCATATCGTCGTTCTGCTTCATCGGGCCGGTGAAGATGGTGGTCTTCAGCATCACCTCCGGATCCGCCGGCAGCTGCAGCTTGTCGAGCTCGTCCTTCGACACGCCGGCGAAAGCGGTCGAGAGCGAGCTGCCATAGCCGTAGGACTGGATCAGGAACTTGCCCGAGTCGGCGTCGAGCCGGCTGTTGATGAAGTCATAGGCGAGGTCGACGTTCTTGGCGTCCTTGAGCATGACGAAGCCGCAGGCCCAGGTCAGCATGCCTTCCTTCGGCTTCATGAACTCGACCGGCACGCCCTGCTTCTTGAGCGACGTGGCGGACGCGTTCCAGGTCATGGCGGCGACGAGCTGGCCGCTGGCAAGCGCCTGTTCGACCGAGGTCATGTCGGTGGTGTAGCTCGACAGAAGCGGCCGTTGCTCGCGCAGCTTTTCGGCCACCTTGTCCATCTGGTCCGGCGTCATGTCGAAGGGGTTCACGCCAGCCAGAAGCGCGGCGACGATCGGCGTGTCATGCACGGCGTCGATGGTCGCCATGCGGCCGGCATAT
Organism: Alphaproteobacteria bacterium; assembly: GCA_017308345.1. Lineage (GTDB taxonomy): Bacteria > Pseudomonadota > Alphaproteobacteria > Rhizobiales > Rhizobiaceae > Mesorhizobium. The sequence goes on from JAFKFE010000202.1 coordinate 826, forward strand.
TGCTTGTCCCACAGAAGGTTCCAGCTCGCCTCGGGGTTCTTCACCAGATCGGTCCGGTAAAGGATCGAGGTGTTGCCCCAGTCCCACGGCACCATCCACACCTTGCCGTCGCCGGCCTGCAGGTCGGGCAGGTTCTTGAACACCGGGAAGATCGAATCCCAGTTCTTGATGCGCTTGGTGTCGATCGGCTGCAGCAGGCCTTCCTTGTTCCAGCGGGCCACCTTGTCATAGCAGGGATGCGCGATATCCGGCCGGAAGCCGGCCTTGACCTTGGTGAAGGCGTCGTCATCATCGCCGAAGATCGTCGCCTCGACGCCATCGGGGTGAGCGGCGAGGAAGCTCTTGTTGAAGTCGGGCAGCTCGTAGCCCGACCAGGTGAAATATTGCAGCTTGTCGGCGGCAAAAGCGACCGTCGACGACAGCGCGAGCGCCAGCGCCGTGAGACCCGCCACGGCCTTGCGGCCGGTTATCGATTTCAGGTGGAATGTCATTTTCGTTCTCCTCTTCGTTGTTGTGGTTCAGGCTGGATTGCGGCGCGCGACGCCGAGGCCGCGATGGCGCAGGATTTCGGCGGAAGCGGCGATGATGAAGGACACGGCAAGGATCACGGTGCCGAGCGCCATCACCGTCGGCAGCGAGCGCGGGAAGCGCAGTTGGCTCCAGATGTAGAGCGGCAGCGTCGGCTCGGTCCCAGCTAGGAAAAAGACAACGATGAACTCGTCGAAGGAGATCAGGAAGGCGAGCATGAAGGCCGAGAGCACAGCGGGCGCGCTCAGCGGCAGCATGACGCGCCGGAACGTCGTCCAGTCCGATGCCCCGAGGTCGAGCGCGGCTTCGCGGATCGTCTTCGGGATGGCGGCGAAGCGGCTGCGCATCACCACGACCGTCGTCGGCAGCGCGACGAGGATGTGGCCGAGCACGATGGAAACGCGCGACGGGCCAAGGCCGATGAGATTGACCAGGATCAGCAGCGAAATGCCGACGATGACGCCCGGGATCAGGATCGGCAGGCGGGCGATGGCGCTGATAGTGGCCGCGAGCGGCGAGCGGCCATAGAGATCCATATAGGAGACGGTGATGCCGCAGAGCGTCGCGCCCGAGGCGGCGATGACGCCGATGACCAGGCTGTTGGCCAAGGCGCCGGAGAGCGCCGGATTGCCGTAAAGCGTGCGGTACCATTCGAGCGTGAAGCCTTGCAGCGGGAAGGCCGCCTGGATCGAGTTGTTGAACGAAAACAGCGGGATCAGAAGCACCGGCAGATAAAGGAACACGAGATAGCCGAGTACATAGAGGCCGAGCCAGCCGCCGCCTGCGTTGATGTCGGTCCGCGCGCTCATGTGCGGCTGCCGAACCGGCGATCGGCGCCGCGCGCGACGAGCACTACGCACAGGATGACCAGCATGACGCAGACCGAGAGCGCGGCGCCGAACGGCCAGTCATTGGCCTTGCCGAACTGCGACTGGATCAGCGTGCCGATCATGGTGCTGGCCGGCCCGCCGACCATGGCCGGCGTGACATAGTCGCCGACCGTCGGCACGAAGACGACGAGGGCGGCGGCCAGAACGCCCGGCATGGAATTGGGCAACACGACACGCCGGAACGATGTGAAGGGCCGCGCGCCGAGATCGGAAGCGGCTTCGAGCAGCGATTTGGGGATCGTGTCGAGCGCCACATAGATCGGCAGGATGGCGAAAGGCGCGTAGGCGTGGGCGAGCGTCACCACCACGGCCGCCGGCGTATTGAGGAAGGCCAACGTCGGCTCCTTCCAAATGCCGCTTTCGATGAAGGCAGAATTCAGCACGCCGTTATAGGCGAGCACGATCTTCCAGGCGAAGACGCGCAAGAGGTAGCTGGTCCAGAAGGGCAGCGTGACCAGGAAGAGCAAAAGGTTCCGGCGGCGCCCGGCATGGAAGGCGAGGTAATAGGCGACCGGATAGGCAGTCGCGACGGTGGCAAGCGTGACCAGACCGGCGATGACCAGGGAGCGCAGCGTCACCGTCCAGTAAAGCGGATCGGTGGCGACGGTAATGAAATTCTGCGCCGTCAGGCCGGCGCCGAGGAGTGAGCCGTCATTGCCCCTGAAGGCTAGGAAGACCACGAGGCCGAGCGCGAACAGGATGAGGAAGAAGGTGACCAGCCCGCCCGGCAGCAGCATCGCGAAGCGGAACACCGGCGAGATGCGGTTTTCCGGCAAAGGCCGTGCTGCAACGATGGTCGACGACATCGAACTGCCCATCGGAATTATGAAATCACCTAATGTTTTTTCATATTCATGAAACTGTCAAGCTGAATCGCTTATGCGCCGCACGTCTTCGTTTTGATGCATGTCGTTTTCCCAGAACCGCTGCACACTTCTGGGCGACATGCATTGGTCAGCGCTCGAAGGCGTCGAGCATGCGGTACCAGGTGATGGCGGCGGCGACGCCGACCTGGCGGAAAGCGTGGAACGGGATCGGCCGGAGCGGCGACAGCGGGAACGGCAATTGCCTGGCATCCCCGCTCGCAAGGTAGTTCGCCATGCGCCTGCCCAGCGCGCTCATCAGGCCGACGCCCCTGCCCTGGCAGCCGACGACGGCGAGCAGGCCCTTTTCAGGCTCATGCAGATGCGGCAGGTGATCCGGTGTCAGCGCAACGCGACCGAACCAGCGTTTTTCGATGGCGATGCCGGCAAGCGCCGGATAGAGCCGAACGAGCGCGCGTTCGAGATGCGCCCAGTCCGCGGCGCTCGAAGGCAGCGCCATGCGGCCGCGCCCGCCCAGCACCAGCCGGCCGTCGGCGCTCTTGCGGTAGTAGATCAGAATGCGGCGGGAATCGGAAACCGCCTGCCCGCCCGGCAGGATGCTTGCGGCAAGGTCCGCCGGCAGCGGCGCGGTGGCAATCTGGAAGGAATGCAGCGGCACGATTGTTTGCGCGAGGCCCGGCAACAGGCCGTCCGTATAGGCGTTGGTGGCGAGCACGACCGACTTCGCGCGCAGGTCGGCGCCGCCTTGGGTCGAAACCCGCCAGACGCCGGCCTCCCTGCCAAGCCCCACCACCCTCTGCTGCTCGGCTATCCCGACCCCGGCCGTCGAGGCAACACGTGCGAGTTCGAGCGTGTAGGACAGCGGATCGATGACGCCGGCGCGGCGGTCGAGCCAGCCGCCGAGATAGCCTCTGGCGCCGGTCATTGCTGAGATCTCGGCCTGGTCGAGCAGTTCAACGTCGGCGCCGCGCGCGCGCCATTGGCGATCCCGGTTCGCCGCCGCCTTCAGCGCTGTTTCGGTGTGCGCGGCCTGGATCCAGCCGTTGCGCGTGAACGGCACGGCCAGCTTCTCGTCGCGGATTACATCGAAGACGGTGTCCGCCGTCGAGGCGGCGAATTCTACCAGCGCCTCGCCGCGCTCCTTGCCGAAGTGCCCAACCAGCCAATCCGGATCGTATTTGAGGCCAGGGATGACCTGGCCGCCGTTGAGGCCCGAGGCGCCCTGTCCGATCGCGCCGGCGTCGAGCACCTGGACGGAAAGGCCGGCGCGCGCCGCATGCAGCGCCGTCGAGAGCCCCATGATGCCGCCGCCGACGATGACGACGTCGAGCGTGCCGTCGGCCGAAAATGCGGACCGAAAGGCTGGCGCCGTTTGCGGTTTCCGCCAGACCGGATCGGAGAAAGCTGCGGGCAAAGATCACCTCGATGCTGAAATTTCGTGAAAATCCTATTGTTGATTTCATGGATTTGAAAGAGCGTTTCGATGGGCCAGATCGCCGGCGACGGTCAGACAGCAAGCCATCGGCCCATGGACCACGCCATCAACGGGATAGACGTTTGGGCAAAATCCGGGGAAAGTGCCGCCCGCGAAATGAGAGGAAGCATCACCATGACCGACTCGACCCGCCTGCCCTCCGACGGAATTTTCGTCGGCCGCGCCAGGACCGGCGAAGCCTCCCATCCGCTGGTGGTCACCGTGCGAGACGGTGAGGTGATCGACATCACCTCGAGCGCGGCGCCCACGGTGCGCGATGTCTGCGAGTTGGACGATCCGGCTGCTCATGTACGTTCGGCAAAAGGCAAGGCGATCGGCGCGCTCGCCGACATCGCGGCGAACAGCTTCGAGGCGAAGCGCGAGGCGAAGAAGCCGATCCTGCTTTCGCCCGTCGACCTGCAGGCGGTGAAGGCTTCCGGCGTCACCTTCGTCGTCAGCCTGCTCGAGCGCGTCATCGAGGAGCAGGCGCGCGGGTCGGCGGAAAAGGCGGACGCGATCCGCGCCGACATCGCCGGGCTGATCGGCCACGACCTGTCGAAGCTGAAGCCCGGCTCGCCGGAAGCGATGGAGATCAAGGCCAAGCTGATTTCGCGCGGCGCCTGGTCGCAATATCTGGAAGTGGGCATCGGCCCGGACGCCGAGATCTTCACCAAATGCCAGCCGATGGCCTCGGTCGGCTTCGGCGCCGATGTCGGCCTGCATCCCGTCTCCACCTGGAACAATCCGGAGCCGGAGATCGCCATGATCGCCGACAGCACGGGCCGCATCGTCGGCGCCACGCTCGGCAACGACGTCAATTTGCGCGACGTCGAAGGGCGCTCGGCGCTGCTCTTGGGCAAGGCCAAGGACAACAATGCGTCCGCCTCGCTCGGACCATGCATCCGGCTGTTCGACGAGACGTTCTCCATCGCCGACGTGAAGCGCGCCACGGTGCGGCTCAGCGTCGAGGGCGAGGACGGGTTCTCGCTGGAGGGCGCGAGCTCGATGGCCGAGATCAGCCGCTCGCCGGAAGAGCTGGTGAAGGCGGCGATGGGGCCGCATCACCAGTATCCCGACGGGCTGGCGCTCTATCTCGGCACCATGTTCGTGCCCTCGAAGGATCGCGGCGAGAAGGGCAAGGGCTTTACCCACAAGGTGGGCGACATCGTCACCATCTCGTCGGAGAAGCTCGGCGCGCTCACCAACCGGGTGCGGCTGTCGCCGGACTGCCCGCATTGGACCTACGGCGCCAGCCACCTGATGCGCGACCTGGCCAGGGCGGGTCTGATCTAGCGGCGGGGGCGATGCTTGTGCCCGTCGCCGCAGGCTGACGGCGCGGCACGGGGCTTTGCCCGCAAATATCACGCAACTGATGCAATCTGATGGGATTGGTGATGGCGTGCGCGCCTCACCCAACATCCATTGGCGATGGAGGCTTGCCAGAGTCCAAAAAAGAGAATGCTCTGAACGTTCCGGTCGGCGCTGGCAGGAGATGCGGTCCAAGGCCGCATCGCGCTTGATCCAGGAGGAGAGTTTCAACATGGGAGGAAATCGAATGCTTTCGCGGCTAAGACTGCTCGTGCTTGGCTTGATCGCGCTCGTCGCCATTCCGGCGATGGCTCAAGCCAAGACATTCTACTGGATTTCGCATGGCGGGCCGGCCGATCCGGTCTGGACCTACTTCCTGGCCGGCGCCAAGCAATGGGCGAGCGACACCGGCAACAAGGTCAACACGTCCTTCCACAATGGCGATGTGGCGTCGCAGCAAGAGGCGATCCGCGCCGCCATCTCGGCCAAGGCCGATGGCATCGTCACCACCAGCCCCGATCCGGGCAGCCTGATCGAGCTGGCCAAGGAGGCGCGCGCGGCCAACATTCCGATCATCAACTTCAACACGCCCGATCCGAAGGCGAACTTCAACGCTTATGTCGGCGGCGACAACGTCACCTTCGGCAAGCACTGGGCGCAGTATCTGGTCGACAAGGGCCTGGTGAAGCAGGGCGACTTCGTCTGGATGCCGGTCGAAATCCCTGGCGCCACCTATGGCGTGCAGGAAGAGGAGGGCATCAAGAGTGTGTTCGGGCCGCTCGGCATCACCTATGAGGTGACCGAAGCGACGCTCGACCAGGCCGAAGTGATCAACCGCATGGTCGACTATCTCACCGCGAACAAGAGCAAGGTGAAGGCGATCATCGGCCTCGGCGACCTCGTCACCGGCTCGATCAAGCGGGTGTTCGACCAGGTCGGCGTCAAGCCGGGCGAAATCCCGGTCGTGGGCTGGGGCAACTCGCTCGACACCACCCAGGAAGTGCTGAACGGCTATGTCAACGCCGCGCAGTGGCAGGACCCGCAGGCGACCAGCTATGTGGCGCTGTCGCTGGCCAACATGGCCGCCAGCGGCATTCCTCCGGGCTTCAACGTGATCACCGGCGCGCTCTATGAGAAGGACACCGCCGGCGTCTACGACAAGATCCTGTCCGGCAAATAGTCCTCCAGCGAACGGTCGCGACGTCCCTGTCGCGACCGTTTTTCCTTCTCCCCGCGCCGCCCCAATCGGATGGCCGCGCCTATGTCGCGGGTTCAATGGAAAACCGTTCCCTCATCCAACGCCTGATCGCGCGGCCGGAATTCGGTCCGCTGGTGCTGCTCGTCGTCGAGCTCGTCGTCTTCTGGGGCATCAATCCCGACTTCCTGTCGCCGCAGAACATCTCCAACATCCTGGCCTTCACCGTCGAACTCGGCCTGATCGCGCTGGCGATGACCCTGCTGATGACGTCCGGAGAGTTCGATCTCTCGGTCGGCTCGCTGTTCGGCTTCTCGCCGGTCTTGATGTGGACGCTCTACAACAGCGGCGTCACCTCGCTGGAGATGGGCCTGCTGATCGCCCTGGTGGTCGCGGCGCTGGTCGGCCTGGTCAATGGCTGGTTCGTCACCCGGCTAAAGATTCCGTCCTTCCTGGTGACGCTCGGCATGCTGCTGGTCGTGCGCGGCACGGCATTGTTCATCACCGACGGCTTCCCGCAGCGCACCTGGAGCGCCGAGGGCAGCTGGCTGGCGAACCTCCTGGTCGGTGATTTCTATGTCGGGCCTTTCCGCATCTATGCCTCGCTGTTCTGGTTCATAGGTGCCGCGATCGTGCTGGGCTATGTGCTGACGCAGAGCCGCACCGGCAACTGGGTCCAGGCGGCGGGCGGCAATCCGCTTGCGGCCCGCGCGCGCGGCGTCAACGTCAACCGGGTCAAGGTCGGCCTGTTCGTCCTGTCGGCGGTGATGGCGTCGCTCGCCGGCGTGATCTCGTCGCTGCGCACCTCCGCGGCCAACCCCAAC
>JAFKFE010000203.1 GCA_017308345.1 Alphaproteobacteria bacterium
CGAGATCGTTCGCGCGAGGCTCACGGCCGGGGCTGTGATCGTAAGCATGGCGACGGAGGAGAGGAAAAGACGCCGGTTCATCCTGATAGGATAGCGATGGCTCATATTAGGTGCCTCGAAAATAAAGGTGCCTGCCTCGGGAAGTTACGCCCAAGTTGAAGATGACCGAACCGTGAAGTTCAAGCCGCATAGCTCGATTTGTTGGCAGCCTGCGGAAAGATAGACTGCCCGTCAAGCGCATCACTAAATTGTTAGTTGGGCCTGTGGTCGTTGTCCGTTGTGCCTGTTTGAGATCGACGCAACGACGGTGGCGCGCGGATCGCTCCGCCGCCTGACCTGTCCGGAAACCTCCCGGCGCCGCCGGTTAGGCGGCTTCCTGCTTCAATGCGGCCTGCTCCTCGGCGTTGGGGCGGTGGCCCCGCAGATAGAGCGCGCAGGTCGTGCGCAGCATGGAGGCGAAGTTCGGGATCTGGCCGTTGATCTCGATCGCCTCGTCGTAGAGCTTCGAGATGAATTTGGGTGTCGTCAGTCCCTGGCTGTCGGCGATCTCGTCAAGAAGACCCCAGAACGTCGCCTCGAGCTGGATGCTGGTCGAATGACCGTCGATGCGGATCGACCTGTTGATCTGCCGATAGCCTTCCGGATCCTGTCCGGCAAAGACTCTGCACATCGGTACCTCCCGTTCTTGTTTGTCTTGGGCGCCGATTGAGTGAGCCGGCGCCTTTTTGAACACTGCCTGCGCTTGTCATCTTCGATCCGATGGCCGGCTACGGCAATCAGACTTTCGTCCTTAGAACTGGAGCGACACTAGCTGTTTTCGAGGCCCACGCGTGGTAATTGGCTGCCACCACCTTTTTTCGCCGGCGCGCATAATCGATTCCGTAAGCACAGAAAGCTGCGGAGTCCGATTTGGCGAAGACGATCCATTCCATGATCAGGGTTCTCGACGAGGCAAGGTCCGTCGATTTCTACAACAAGGCCTTCGGCCTCAACGTGGCGCAGCGGCTCGATTTCGAGACCTTCACGCTCATTTATCTCAGCAACGCCGACTCACCCTTCGAGGTGGAGCTGACCGTGAACAAGGGGCGCACCGAGCCCTATTCGTTGGGCGACGGCTACGGCCATCTCGCCGTCTCGGTCGCCGATCTCGACAGTGAGCACGACCGGATCGGCGCGCTCGGCTTCAATCCGAAGAAGATCGTCGAGTTCAATCACGATGGAGTGCGGATCGCCCGCTTCTTCTTCATCGAGGACCCCGACGGCTACAAGATCGAGGTCCTGCAGCGGGGAGGGCGCTTCCAATAGGGGACATTCCGCCGCGCGGTCCGCGCGGCGCCAGCAACGGCGCCCTCAGTGGCGCGAACAGCAAGCAGGGAGGAAATCATGGTTACAGTTTACGAGAAGAAACCGGGTTACGAGAAGAAAGTTGGCCTGTCGCGGCGCGAGCTTCTCAAGCGCGGCGGCGCGGGCGCGCTGCTCATCATATCCGGCAGCGCCGTCATCAGCCCCGAACATGCCTGGGGTCTCGAAACCTCGGCGCTGAAGCCCGAGACGATGGCGACGCTCATCCAGATGGCGCGCGACATCTATCCGCACGACCAGGTGCCGGACAAATATTACGCCATCGCCGTCAAGGGGCATGACGAGACGGCCGCCAAGGACCCGGCCCACAAGGAACTGATCGAGAAGGGCATCGCCGAACTCGACAAGAAGGCCGGCAAGGGCGGCTATCGCGGGCTTGGCTGGGAAGAGCAGCGGGTCGCCCTGCTGACCGACATCGAGAAGACGCCCTTCTTCCAGGCGGTGCGTGGCGGTCTCGTCGTCAGCCTCTACAACCAGAAGGAGGTTTGGCCGATCTTCGGCTACGAAGGCGAGTCCTATTCCAAGGGCGGCTACATCGCGCGCGGCTTCAACGACATCGAGTGGCTGTAAGCCGCTCTGCCCCGAACCGCTTTTCCAAAGATTTCATGGGAGGAAACCATGGCAGCATCATTTGATCTCAAGAACGACGGCGTGGTCGTCATCATCGGCTCCGGCGCCGGCGGCGGCACGCTCGGCAACGAACTGGCGCAGAAAGGCATCGACGTCGTCATCCTCGAGGCGGGCGCGCGTCACGAATATGAGGACTTCATCAACGACGAATGGGATTCCTTTGCCCAGCTTGCCTGGAAGGACAAGCGCACCACCTCGGGCGACTGGCGCGTGGCCAAGGATTTTCCGAACCTGCCGGCCTGGATCGTGAAATCGGTCGGCGGCTCGACGACGCACTGGGCGGGCGCCTCGCTGCGCTTCCAGGAGCATGAATTCAAGACGCTCACGACCTACGGCAAGATCAAGGGCGCCAACCTTCTCGACTGGCCGGTGACGCTCGCCGAGATGGAACCATACTACGCCAAGGCCGAAGCCAAGATGGGCGTCACGGGCACCAATGACTGGCCGCGGCTGCCTGGCAACAACAACTTCAAGGTGCTCAAGGCCGGCGCCGACAAGCTCGGCTACAAGGAATGCCACACCGGCAACATGGCGATCAATTCGGTGCAGCGCGACGACCGCAACTCGTGCCAGCAGACCGGCTTCTGCTTCCAGGGCTGCAAATGGGGCGCCAAATGGTCGACCCTCTACACCGAAATCCCGAAGGGTGAGGCGACCGGGCATCTGGAGGTCCGGCCGAACTCCATGGTCATCAAGATCAACCATGATGCTTCGGGCAAGGTGACAGGCGTCGTCTATGCCGACAAGGACGGCAAGCTGCAGGAGCAGAAAGCCCGCATCGTCGCCGTCGCCGGCAATTCGATCGAGAGCCCGCGCCTGCTGCTCAACTCCGAATCGAGCAAGTTCCCGCACGGGCTCGCCAACTCGTCGGGGCAGGTGGGCAAGAATTACATGCGCCATACCACCGGGTCGGTCTACGCCATCTTCGAGAAGCCAGTGCACATGTATCGCGGCACCACCATGGCCGGTATCATCCGCGACGAGGCGCGCCACGATCCCTCGCGCGGCTTCGTCGGCGGCTACGAGATGGAGACGCTGTCGCTCGGCCTGCCTTTCATGGCGGCCTTCCTCAACCCCGGCGGCTGGGGCCGCTCCTTCACCACGGCGCTCGACCACTACGACCATATGGCGGGCCTGTGGATCGTCGGCGAGGACATGCCGCGCGAGGAAAACCGCATCACGCTGCACAAGGATGAGAAGGACGAGCACGGCATGCCGATCGCCGACGTCCATTTCGACGATCATCCCAACGATGAAGCGATGCGCGACCATGCCTACAAGCAGGGGCAGGCACTTTACGCGGCCGTCGGCGCGACCAGGACTTTCCCGACACCGCCCTATCCGTCCACCCATAATCTCGGCACCAACCGGATGAGCGAGAAGCCCGAGGACGGCGTGGTGAACAAGCACGGCCAGTCGCACGACATCAAGAACCTGTTCGTCTCCGACGGCAGCCAGTTCACCAGCGGCGCCGCGGAGAACCCGACGCTGACCATCGTGACGCTGGCGATCCGCCAGGCCGACTACATCGCGGCGCAGATGTCGGCCAAGACCATCTGACCTCCCGACTGCCTGCTGGCGCGGGACCCGAGAGGGTTCCGCGCCTTTTTTGTGATGTGCGTATCAGGCGGGCTCAGGCGCCGACCGGCCGTCCGTCCTTCCGGCGGATGGCGACGACCGACGGGCGTGGCGGCTGCCCATCCCTGAAGTCGGGCCACAGCGACTGCGCCTTGTCGAGCGTTTCGGCATCCTCCGACGGATGCTGGACCGAAAGGAACAGCGTCGTGCCGTCAGGGGTGAAGCAGGGGCCGGTCGCCTCGGCGCCGTGCGGGCAGGTGAAGAGCAGCTTCGGCAGGCCACGCGCCGCGCCCTCGGTGTCGACGCCATAGACGCCGTCCGGAAGGTCGAAGTCGTTGGCGCCGTCGGTCGCCACCCAGAGCCGCCCGGCCGGATCGAAGGTGATGTTGTCGGGGCAGACGAACCAGCCATCCTCGGACGTGCCGGGATGGAATGTGGCGCCGACCTTGGCATCCTTCGGATTGCCGCAGAGCACGAACAGGTCCCAGGCATATTTGTCGGCGGTATGGTCGGCCTCGGTGCCGCGGCCGCCCGGCGGGATCAGTTCGACGATGTGGCCCCACAGGTTCTCTGGCCGCGTGTTGGCCGGATTGACCTTGGATTCGTCGCGTTTCTTGTTCTTGGTCATGACGGCATAGACACGGCCGGTGACCGGATTGGTCTCGATATCTTCCGGCCGGTCCATCGGCGTCGCGCCGACGGCATCAGCGGCAAGACGGGTCTTCAACAGCACCTCGGCCTGGCCGGCGAAGCCGTTGTCCGCCGTCAGCTTGCCCTGGCCGTGGACCAGCGGCAGCCACGTCATCGAGCCGTCGGCGTCGAAGCGCGCCACCGACAGCACGCCGTCGTCGAGCAGATCCTTGGCCGCGGCGGGGTTCGCCGGGTCGTAGGCCTTGGCCGAGACGAAGCGGTACATGTATTCGAAATAGTCGTCGTCACCCATGTAAACGACGATGCGGCCGTCCTTGTTGCGCATAACGGTCGAGGCTTCGTGCGACATGCGGCCGAGTGCTGTCCGCTTCACCGGCTTCGACTGTGGATCGTAGGGGTCGATCTCGACCACCCAGTCGAAGCGGGTCGGCTCGTTCGGCTCTTTGTCGATGTCGAAGCGGTCGTGGAAGCGGCCGCGGCCGTAGATGTCGGAGCCGTCGAAGCCGTAGCGGCCGAGAATTTCGGCGGCCGGAGCCTTCTTCGGGTCGCCGCCGAACAGGTCGGAAACGCCTTCCTCGCAGGTCAGCACCGTGCCCCAAGGCGTGACGCCGCCGCTGCAATTGTAGCTGGTGCCGAGGATATTGCGGCCGCTCGCGTCGGCCGAGGTCCGCATCAGGGCATGGCCGGCGGCCGGTCCCGAGGCCGTCATTTCCGTGTTGGCGGTGATGCGGCGGTTGAGCGGGCTGTCCTCGACGGTCTGCCACTTGCCGTCCTTCAGCATCACCTCGACGACGGAATGGCCCATGGCCGCGAGGCCGAGATCGACCTGTTCCCTGCTCATCGTCTTGCCGGCGTCGTCCTCGGTCATGCCTGGGAACATCACGTTCGGCGAGATGTATTCGTTGTTGACGCAGAGCAGGCCGTGGTCGGAGTTCACCGACCCCTTGGGCAGCGGCATGAAGGCGATGTAGTCGCAATTGTAGCCGAAACGCTTTTCCTGTTCGTCGGCGGCGACCTTGTTGCCGTCGAATTCTGCGAGGCCGGCCGCGAGGGGATCGCCCCAACGGGCGACGATCGTGGTCTCATAGCCCTCGGCCGCGGCGTGGGTCTTGCCGTAGACCCGCTTCAGCTCGGGAAAGCCTAGTGTGGACTGGGCGGCGGCGGCATGTGTTTCGCCGGCAAACAGCGAGCCGACAAAGCTGCCGCCGGCAATCAACGCGCCGGAAGCGAGGCCGCTTTTGAGGAGTTCGCGGCGCGAGACACGCGCGGCAATGACGTCGCGGATAACAGGGGAGGGTGAAGACGGGGAGTTGGCCATCGTGTCTGCCTCTCGAGGGTGGATGTTGGACGACACGCGCTGACTAAGGCGCTTCGGCAACAGCCGCATGACACGGAGAGGCTGTGTTGTTTCAGGCGATTGCCCAAAGGGGCAAGCGCTCGCCGGCGCCGCGGCTATCTTCTGGTGCAGGTGGAGGCCGTGAAGGCGCCGTCCTGCTGCTTCATGATGATGTCGAAGGAAGGACCGCTTGGGTCGTCCAATGTCGCCTGGGTCATCGAGATCGAATTGCCGCCGCTGGTGTAGCCGCCGAGCGGACCAAGCCAGGTGATCTCGCCATTGGGATTCATCTGGTAATTGTAAGGCGGGGGCGCAGCGCCGAAGGTCACCGGGCCGCTATAGAGGCTGCCTTTGATGGTGATCTCGCCGAGGTTGAGGAACAGGCCAAGCAGATAGACCTCGCAGTGATAGACGCCGTCCGGCAGCTTACCGTCGGTGAAATCGGCGCGGGCGCCGCCGGCCGCGGACAGGAGGAGCAGGAAACTCAGGATCGTGCGCAGGGCCATGGCGTCGCTCGTTTTGCGCGCCGACCTTGCCTCATTTTGCCTCGGCCCCGCAACAGGGCCGATCAGACTGCCCTTGCCTGGATGATGAAATTTAAGGCATTTTTGCCATTTGGGCAAAATCTAGGCAGCATTGCGTAAACTTTTCTCAGCTTCGTTGCGCTGGAGCAGGTCGGAAAGTTTTCCGGCTACAGGATAACCGGCTGTAATCCCACCATTATCTTGAAATTCCGTGGCGAGCATTCCCGTCTGGCACGTCGTTTGCACAGTTTATATCGCGGTGCAAAACAACTAGCTTGGGAGTGTGTCATATGAGGGGTAACTTCGCGGGAATAACAAGAATCCTGTCCGCTGGCGTCGTCGCGGCCGGCCTGCTGGCGTCGGCTTCCGCCAAGGCGGCTGAAGACACGATCAAGGTCGGCATCCTCCATTCGCTGTCGGGGACCATGGCGATTTCGGAGACGACGCTGAAGGACGTCATGCTGATGCTGATCGACGAGCAAAACGCCAAGGGCGGGCTGCTCGGCAAGAAACTTGAAGCCGTGGTCGTCGATCCGGCCTCCAACTGGCCGCTCTTCGCGGAGAAGGCGCGCGAGCTAATCTCAAAGGACAAGGTCGCGGCCGTGTTCGGCTGCTGGACCTCGGTGTCGCGCAAATCGGTGCTGCCGGTGTTCTCGGAACTCGACAACATCTTGTTCTACCCCGTCCAGTATGAGGGCGAGGAGAGCGAGCGCAACGTCTTCTACACCGGCGCGGCGCCGAACCAGCAGGCCATTCCGGCCGTCGACTATCTGATGAGCGCCGATGGCGGCTCGGTGAAGCGCTGGGTGCTCGAAGGCACCGACTACGTCTATCCGCGCACCACCAACAAGATCCTCGAAGCCTACCTGAAGGCGAAGGGCGTGCCGGCCGAGGACATCATGGTCAACTACACGCCGTTCGGCTTCTCCGACTGGCAGACCGAGGTCTCGGCGATCAAGAAGTTTGGCTCCGCCGGAAAGAAGACGGCGGTCGTGTCGACCGTCAATGGCGACGCCAACGTGCCCTTCTACAAGGAGCTCGGCAACCAGGGCATCAAGGCCGAGGATATCCCGGTCATGGCCTTCTCGGTCGGCGAGGAAGAACTTGCCGGTCTCGACACCGGCCCGCTCGTCGGCCATCTCGCCGCCTGGAACTACTTTGAGAGTGTCGACACGCCGGAGAACAAGAAGTTCATCGACGACTGGCACAAGTTCATCAAGAACGACAAGCGCACCACCAACGACCCGATGGAAGCCCACTACATCGGCTTCAACATGTGGGTGAAGGCGGTGGAAAAGGCCGGCACCGTCGATCCGGACAAGGTGATCGACGCGATGATCGGCGTCACGGTCCCCAACCTGTCGGGCGGCTATGCGGCGATGATGCCGAACCACCACATCACCAAGCCGGTGCTGATCGGCGAGATCGAGGATGACGGGCAGTTCAACATCGTCAGCCAGACGCCCGGCCTGATCGTCGCACAGGAATGGTCGCCGTACCTGCCGGGCTCGCGCGACCTGATCGCCGACTGGCGGCCGCCGATGTCGTGCGGCAACTACAACGTCAAGATCGGCAAGTGCCTGGGTGCCGGCAGCCTGACCGCGGGCAAGTAGCCGGACGGGCGCGGAGCGCGACGATGCGCATCCTCCTCCTGATGTCGCTGCTGCTCGGTCTTCTGGTCGGTCCGCACGGGCCGGCCAGGGCCGAGGGCGACGTCGCCTCCGCCCTCGCCGCGCTGTCGTCGCGCCATTACGACGACATCGCGGGCGGCGTCGCG
>JAFKFE010000156.1 GCA_017308345.1 Alphaproteobacteria bacterium
GGCCGGCGACCCTTGCGTCGCCCGCCTTGCGCAGCTCCTGCGCCATGCGCAGCGCGATCCACGCTCCCATCGAGGAGCCGACCAGGACCTGCTTGCCCTGGCTGAACCGGCGAAACACGGCAAGGCTCTCCGCCAGCCATCTGGAGATCGTGCCGTCGGCGAATTCGCCGCCCGACTCGCCATGGCCGGAATAGTCGTGGCGCAGACAGGCCCGGCCCTCGCGAGCGGTCCAGGCGGCAAGCGTCTCGGCCTTCGTGCCCAGCATGTCGGACTTGTAGCCGCCGAGCCAGACCACGCCGGGCGCGGCGCCGGGCGCCTGCCTGACGGCGATGCTCGACCCGTCCACATCGATGAAAACCGGAACGCTGGCGGCCATGACCTTGTCCTCTCCGCCGGTCTTTTGGCACAGGCGGTGGTTCAACGAAAAGTGCTCGCGGCGTTTCTTTGCTTGGTGCAGGTAAAGCCAAGCGGACAGGTGATTTTCCAACCGGGCTGTGCTATTGACTCACGCCCCGCGCTCCCCACATAGGCGCGTCCGGCAATTTGAATTTACTGAACCCTGAACGAAACGGCCGAGGAGACCACGACCATTCGCAGACCTTTCAAAGCAGCGGCACCCACCAAGGACGGGCCGCGCTCCAACCGAGACATCCGGGTGCCCCGGGTCCAGCTTATCGACGCCGACGGCCAGAACCGTGGCGATGTTTCCATCAACGACGCATTGCTGCTCGCCGAGGAGGCCGGGCTCGATCTCGTCGAGATATCGCCCAATGCGGTCCCGCCGGTCGTCAAGATCCTCGATCTCGGCAAGCTGAAATACGCCAACCAGAAGAAGGCGGCCGAAGCGCGCAAGAACCAGAAGGTCATCGAGATCAAGGAGATCAAGATGCGCCCGAACATCGACAGCCATGACTACGACACCAAGATGAAGGCCGTGCGGCGCTTCTTCGAGGAAGGCGACAAGGTCAAGCTGACGCTGCGCTTCCGCGGCCGCGAGATGGCGCATATGGAGCTCGGCATGCAGCTTCTGAACAAGGTGCGCGAGGAAGTGGCGACCATCGCCAAGGTCGAGGCGGAGCCGAAGCTCGAAGGCCGCCAGA